>NZ_JACJSP010000006.1 GCF_014698235.1 Limnothrix sp. FACHB-406
TCGGAGACGAGCGAAGGGATGATCTACGGCTGCTTAATGCATTTGATGGTGAAACGATTAGCGGGGATGGCTGATTAATATTGTCTTTATAAATCAGCTCTGAGGAACGATCGGAGGGCAAACGGCAACAGGGGCGATCAGGCAAAGGGGGGGCAGACAAGGGCGATCGCCCGTCTAGCCCCCATGGGTTATGGGTTACGAATCCCAGGACGAATCTCAGGCTGTGGAGAATGGGGCCAACAGCTACATTCCACAGCTACATCCCAACGATGTTGTAGCCCGCGTCCACGTAAATCACCTGGCCCGTAATCCCGCTAGACAAATCGCTGCACAAAAAGGCCGCCGTATTGCCCACTTCCACTTGGGTGACCGTGCGGCGCAGGGGGGCCGTTTCTTCCACGTGGTGAATCATGTCCAAAATGCCGCCCACCGCCGAAGAAGCCAGCGTCCGAATGGGGCCCGCCGAAATGGCGTTCACCCGAATTCCCTTTTCACCCAATTCCGTGGACAAGTAGCGCACGCTGGCTTCCAAGGCCGCCTTGGCCACGCCCATCACGTTGTAGTTCGGCACAGCCCGCACGCTGCCCAGGTAGCTGAGGGTGATGATGCTGCCGTTGTCGTTCAGCAGGGGCTTGGCTGCTGCTGCCAACTTGGTCAGGGAATAGGCGCTGATGTCTAAAGCGCGGGCAAAGCCTTCGCGGGACGTGTTGCTGAAATCTCCGGTCAGTTCTTCCTTGCCAGCAAAGGCCAGGCAGTGGATCAAGATGTCAAAGTTGCTCCACTTGCTCTGGATGGTGGTGAAGGTTTCGGCCACCTGGGCATCGTCCTGCACATTGCAGGGCACCAGAAAGGTGGGGTTGAGGGGTTCAATCAACTCGGCCACTTTCTTTTCGGCCTTGCCCTTGTCATCGGGGAGATAGGTGGCGGCAATTTCGGCCCCGGCCGCGTGGAGCTGTTGGGCAATGCCCCAGGCGATCGAGCGGTTGTTGGCAATCCCCGTAACGAGGGCTTTTTTTCCAGAGAGGTTGAGCAGCATAGGTGTTCTAAATTTCAGCAACAGAATCTCAAATCACAAAATCCCAACACCAACTCAAGATCCCAACACCAACTCAAAATCCCAATCACCGAGTCCCGAGGGCGTTTCCCTTGGCGATCGGGTCAGCGATCGGGCGCGAGGGGCTTGATGGGGCAGTGGTGGGTTGCAAAGTTGCCATTCAATGGGGATTGGCAGCCCGTTGTTGACTCAAACCGTATCAGAGGCTACAACGAGCGAATTACAATGTTCGAGATTGTAGTGCTGCGAAGGTGACCTGAATCAGTTTAGACCGGTCAGGGGCTTCTGAAAGACCTTCGCGGGTTTTGAGTTTTGGGCTTGGCGATCGCGAACCTAATCGATTGAGATCGGGTCTTGTATCCACCTCTCAAAAAATCAAATCCGAAAAAAATGCGCGAATCGATCGCGCTTGGTATAACGTTTCTCAGTAGTTCGGCAGTTCGGCGCAGCGAGATGCCCTTATCAGTAGACAAGCCTTTAGCCGTTGTTTTCCGCCAACTGAGCGGAGATTCTTTCTCACCGCCCACTGAGCGGTTTGATCGGGGCAAAACGATTTTTTTCCCGGGTGATCCGGCTGAACGGGTTTACTTTTTGGTGAAAGGGGCCGTGAAACTCTCCCGTGTCTATGAGGCCGGCGAGGAAATTACTGTGGCCCTGCTGCGCGAAAACACGGTTTTTGGGGTGTTGTCGCTCCTGACGGGCAATCGATCAGATCGCTTCTATCACGCCGTGGCCTTCACGCCCGTGGAGTTGCTGTCGGTGCCGATCGATCGGGTGGAAAAGGCCCTCAAGGATGATCCCGACTTGGCTATGGTGATGCTCCAGGGATTGTCATCGCGAATTTTGCAAACGGAGATGATGATCGAAACCCTGGCCCACCGCGACATGGGATCTCGGTTGGTGAGCTTTTTGCTGATTCTGTGCCGGGATTTTGGGGTTCCCAGCTCCGATGGGATCACGATCGATCTGAAGCTCTCTCACCAAGCCATTGCCGAGGCGATCGGGTCTACTCGGGTCACAGTGACTCGGCTACTCGGGGATTTGCGCGATCGCAAGGCCATCTCAATCCACAAAAAGAAAATTACGGTACACAACCCCGTGAGCCTGGGGAACCAGTTTACCTAACCATCCAACGTCCTCGCCCAAACTATCATTGCAAAGGCCTAGATTGTTGGGCAAAGGCCGCTTAAGGAGCGATCGCACAGAGGGCGATGACGATCGGGTATGTACTAATTTTGCTAGCCACCTTGGTGTTAGGTGGGGCGATTGCCACCATGGGCGATCGGCTCGGCACCCGCGTGGGCAAAGCTCGCCTCAGCCTGTTCAACCTGCGACCGCGCCAAACGGCCACCCTCGTCACGATCGTGACCGGCAGCCTGATTTCCGCCTCCACCTTGGGCCTGTTGTTCTTGGCGGGCATTTTTGAACTTGAGGAAATTCAAACGCGCCTAGGGCGGGCCCGGCGGGAACTGGATCAAGCCCGCGTCCAACAGGATCAGGCCCGCGCTGAACTGAGCCAAATCAACCGATCGCTGCAAGCCTCCCTGGCCAGGCAAGCCCAAACCCAAAATCGCCTCAATGTGGCCCAAAAGCGTCTGCTCCAGGCCGATAAACAATTCCGACTCGCCAAGGCCCAACTCACCCAGGTTTCCCGCCGGGCACGGCAACTGCTGAGCGACATCAAAACCCTCCAGGGCGAGCGGCTCAGCCTGCAAAGCGACCTGCAACGCCTTGGGGGAGAAAATCGCCAACTTCAGGGGGATCGATCGCGTCTTTTGGATGAGCGATCGGCCCTCGATCGCCAGAATCAAACCCTAATTGCCCAAAACCGCGATCGCACCGTCCAAATCCGCGATCGGGAACAGCGGCTCAAGGACGTGGAATCCCGGCTGCAAGATGCCAACCAGCGGTTTCAGTCGGCCCAATCGGAGCTGCAATCCTTAGAAGTTTCCGTTCGGCGGCTGGAGCGAGAATCCCAGGCCCTGCGGGAAGGAAACGTGGCCCTGCGGCGGGGCGAAGTGTTGGCGGCCGGCATTTTGCGAATTCCCTCGCCCGAAATGACCCAAGCGGCGATCGAGCGGTTGTTAGTGGCCGCCAACCGCGCCGCCCTCGAACGCACCCAGCCGGGCATCGGAGCCAATCAACAGGCCATTTCTCTCTCGCGGGGAGAGGTGGAGCAGGTGATCTCTCAAGTGCGCGATGGTCGCGAATATTACGTGAAAGTAATTTCCACCGCCAACTATCTGACCGGCGAAGAACCGCCCATCCGCGTCGTTTTGGATGTGGCGCTGAATCAAATTCTCTTTACCCGTCGCGAAACCCTGGCGATGTCTTCCCTGGATCCTGCCAACCTGTCGCAACCGGAACTGCGCGATCGTCTGGAACTCGCCTTGGGCCAAGCCCTGTTTCGGGCCCAGCGAGCGGGAGTCGCCGCCGATGGCTTCCGGGTGGAAAATGTGCCGGGCTTGATCCAATTTGTGCGCTGGCTGGAGTCTCAAACCCAACCCGTCGAGGTGCGGGTGATTGCAGCCCGCGACATTTACACCGCCGGCCCCCTGTCCCTGTCCTTTGTGGCGGTTCGCAATGGCCAGGTGCTCTACGAAATTGAACCACCCCCAAACACCCCGATTGAATCCCGTCGATCGACTCGCCCCAGGCGCATCGGGTAAGGAAATCTTGCGCATTGGCCGGCCCGCGTCAATGGGGCGCGATCGGGTAGGGGCGTAACCGCGTAACAACGACGAGCGATTTGGCGATCGAGACCATCTAGCTTATTCCAGATCGAGATGATCCAATGTTTCGATCGCTAGGCTCACTTGGGCCTGTCGATCGCGCAGGAACCGATCGCACTGTTGCAGGCGATCGACCGCAGTGGTGAATTGATCAAAAGCTTGATCCAAATCCAAGTCGCCCGTTTCCAGTTGCCGCACGATCGTTTCCACCTCGGCCATGGCCGTTTCGTAATGCCAATCGGGGGCGGTTTCAGGAGGGCTGGGTTGGGCTTTAGCGCGGGGCATGATCAAAAAGCAATAGCGAGCAGGTAACAGATCACAATCATAGACAAGGGGTTGAAACCCCTTGCCCCCAACGATATCGCATTCTGCTGGGGCGGTCAGGGTGGAGGCGGGCGGGTGGCGATCGCGCCTTGCGGGAATTCTTGCGGGAATTCTTGCGGGAATTGTAGTCACGGGCCGGGAGTTTTAAACTGACGATCGCTCCCTATGCCCAACTCACTAATGATTTCCGCCCAAGAAGCTGAAGCGATCGCCCTACGGATCACGCCGCCAATCACCGACACTGAATCGATCGCCAGCGTGGCGGCCCTGGGTCGGGTGTTAGCGGAACCGGTGCGATCGCGCTTGGACTTTCCCCACTGGGACAACTCCGCCATGGACGGCTACGCGGTGCGCCAAGCTGACCTGGCCCAGGGGCCAACAGAATTACAGGTGATTGAAACGATTCCGGCTGGGGTGGCTCCGCAACAAACTTTGGGCCCCGGCCAGGCAGCGCGGATTTTCACCGGGGCGATGATGCCGCCGGGGGCCGACGCGATCGCCATTCAAGAGGACACGGAACCGGCCGGGCCCGATCGGGTGAAGGTGTTGAGCCAGCCGGCCGTGGGGGAATTTGTGCGGGCGAAGGGGATGTTTTGCCGATCGGGCGATCAGATTTTGCCCGCTGGGTTGGCGATCGGGCCCGCTGAATTGGCGGTGTTGGCGGCGGCCCAGTGCGATCGGGTCACGGTGGTGCGGCGGCCGCGGGTGGCGGTGTTTTCCACGGGCGATGAACTGGGCACGATCGATCAACCCCTGCAACCGGGGCAAATTGTTGATTCCAATCAATACGCCCTGATCGCCTTTTTGCAACAAATGGGTGTGGAGCCGATCGCCCTTGGGGTGGCGCGGGATGATCGCGCCGCTTTGAAAGCTGCCGTTGAACAGGCGATCGACCAAGCAGATTTGGTGCTGTCCACGGGGGGCGTGTCCGTGGGGGACTATGACTATGTGGATGCGGTCTTGGCGGAGTTGGGCGGCGAAATTCACGTCAAATCCGTGGCCGTGCGGCCCGGGAAGCCCCTGACCCTGGCCACCTTTGGCCCCAAGGTTTATGTGGGCTTGCCGGGAAACCCCGTTTCGGCCCTGGTGGGTTGTTGGCGGTTTGTGGCTCCCCTGTTGCGGAAGCTGTCGGGGCGATCGGGCCCCCACGGGGTGCAGTGGCTGACGGCGCGATCGGCGCAGGATCTGCAAGGGGCCGGGCGGCGAGAAACTTACCTTTGGGGATCATTGCAGATCATCGAAGGGCAACTAGTCTTTAGCCTGGCCAAAGGCAGCCACAGTTCTGGCAACTTGATTAACCTAGCGGGAACCACCGCCCTGGCCCAAGTTCCCCAAGGAACCAGCGAAATTGCCGCCCACAGCGAAATTCAAGTGCTGCTGCTGGGTGGAGCCGTTGGGTGATCGCTGGACTGAACCCGATCGACCTCCCCCGCCATCCCCTTGGTTGGATCACTCATTAATTGGTGTAATTCCACCGGGCCCGATATCCCCGATTATCCAAATGGGTAAAGGAGGAGCCATAGCCCAAACCACCGGGCCACCAGGGATCCAAAATCCGTTGGGCCGCACGCGGCGACAACCCCGCCACCACAAAGTCCACACCATGGCCCCGAATGTGGGTTGAGTTGCGGGCCCCACCCACGGCCCGGTTCACGGCCGGGGGCCGATACCAGCTCGTGATGGTGATGGTGCGATTGCCCAGCCGGGCCCGCACCTCTTGCATTCGCCGGGCCATGGCAATGATGTTTTGGGTGATGGTGGAATTTTCGGGAATCCGCGTGCCATCTTTGGTGGCTTCACCCCAACTAAAGTTACCGCCCGCAATAATCGGGTCACGAGTCCAGACCGTGCCCAGCCCGGGTACTTGAATCCGCCGTCCCCGATCGGGCACAGGGGCAGGGGTGGGAACCGGGGTGGGCCTGGGGACAGGTGCGGGCGCGGGGGCAGGTACAGGTACGGGCGCAGGTGCGGGCGCAGGCGCGGGATCCCGAGGTGAGGGATAGTCATCCACATTCAGCAGGGTGATGTGGCCCTCAAAAATGAACCATTCCAGCCGGTTATTGATAGGTTTCACCAGCCGAATCCGCAGGTGATCGCCCACGTCCTCATAGCTGCGAATTTGGAATTCTCCGGGGGAAAGAGCCACCTTCTCCGCATTGCCCAAGCTGCTGGACTGCAAGGGGCGGGTTTTGAGGAAGGTACTGGTTTTCACCAACATGGTGGCCGGTTCCAAAAAGTCCGCATGGCCCCGGTAAACAAACCATTCCCGTCGATCGCGGATTGGCTCCACGGTCAGGATGCGATAGTGGGTTCCTTGCTCGATCGAGTCAATCAGCGACAGTTCCCCGGCGGGCATGGCGGCCACTTCGTTTCGCGGCAGGGCGCTAGCCTGAACCGGTTGACTTTTGAGGACGGTGTTCTGTTTTAGGATCATCACCTGCCATTGCATGGTGCGCAGATCCGTTTCCAGGGAGCCGATCGCGGCCTGCTGGGTTTCCAAACCGCGCCACAGTTGCACCAACCGCGTCAAAGCACCCTGTTGATTTGGGGTTGCTCGGTAGGCGGCTGGCAACCGCCGCAGAAAAGAAAGCAATTCCCGATCGAGCTGGGCGGCGGCGGTGCTGGCTTCAGGGGCCGCCGGATTCGCAAACACAATCGGATTCACCCCCAAGCTGGTGAGGGCCGCGTTGCGATTGTCCAAATCTCGCCACATGCGGACGGTTTCGGTGGCCGCATTGCGCTGAGTGCCGCTGCCCGCATAGAACTCCGGAACCCGCAGCACAAAGGCCAGCAGGGCCGGATCGTAATTACGGGGCAACAGGCTTAAGTTGCTGTCGCTGAGTGAGGCGATCGCCGATTGGCGCGAATCCAGTTGCCGCCAAATTTGCACCAACCGCAACAGGGCCTCTCGCTGGTGCGGAAAGCCGGAATAGTTGGGCGACAAACGCCGGATGAAGGTGACCAAGGCCGTGTCCAGGGCCGCATCGGTGTAGTTCAAGGCGGGCAACCCCAAGGAAACCAAGGTGTCCTCCCGGGTGGCCAGGCCACGCCAAATGCGGGTCGCTTCAATCAGGGCTTCCCGTTGATGCACGTAGCCTTGATAGAACTGGGGCAGACGCTCGATCGTGTCGAGCAGGGCCCGATCGATGGTGAAGGTGCTGCCGGTGAGGGCGGTGTTGGCGGGAGCAATCTGGGTCGATCGCTCCAAGGTGCAAAATTGGCGATAGGCGGCCGTCAGCCGATCGAGCGAGCAACCAGCCAGAATTGGCCCGCCAATGGTTTTGTCTTCAAACCCCCGAGCCAACACAGCCAACACTTCAGGGCTATATTGTCCAGCGTTCACCTGCCAGATTCGATCGGCCTTCCAACCGGATTGGATCAAAGAATCCGTTAACCGTCGCACCAACAGGGCCGCTTCCATCACCTGATCCGGCAGGCTGTCCACCTGTTCTTGATCCGCACTGGTTAAGCCCAACCCCCTTTCCCCTTCTGGGGTTGGCTGATCATGGGCTTCCTGGAGCGCGGGCAAAATGGGCATATGAATTCCCGCTCGCTGGGCAGCCAGGTGAAACAGATGCGCGTCCCGATCAAGTGCGGTGGTAGCCATGGGTCCAGCCAATCCGTTAAATACGTTTAAATACGTTTGCAGGGTTTAGACGGCCTTGAAGGAGCGTTGAAGGCCGAATCAGAATTTGTTCAGACAATTCAGACCATGGGGCAATCGCGCCACTTGCGGCCAAAACATTCCCCACTGTACATTGCGATATTTGCAAACGGGTCGATCGCTATGCCCCTGTCTCCTCAGTCCTCGCTGGCGGCGATGGCCGCTGCCCTTGCTCCCGGCCTTCGGGCGATCGCTACCGATATGGACGGCACCTTGACCCGATCGGGTCGATTTTCCAGTCACCTGTTTTTGGCCTTAGAGCGCTTGCAACAGGCCGGAATTCCCGTCCTGATCGTCACCGGGCGATCAGCCGGTTGGGTTAGCGCCTTGGTGGAATACCTACCGATCGCAGGGGCGATCGCGGAAAACGGCGGTCTGCTCTATCGGCGCGATCGACCCGAGGGACAATGGCTAGTGGACGTAACCGACCCGATCGCCCATCGCGATGCCTTGGCCGATGTCTTTGGCATCCTCCAAACGGAATTTCATCACCATTTTCCCCACCTGCACCCGGCCCCCGATAACCGCTTCCGAATCACCGATTGGACTTTTGATCTGGCAGATTTGCCGGGCATCGATCGCCAAACCCTATCGGCCATGGGGGAATCGTTGGCGGTCTTGGGCTGGGGATTTACCTACAGTGCCGTGCAAGCCCACATCAAGCTCCCAGAACAAAACAAGGCTGCGGGACTCCAACGGGCGATCGAACTGTTGTGGCCCGGTTGTCCCCTCGATCAAATCCTGACGATCGGGGACAGCCCCAATGATGAAAGCCTGTTTGACCCGACCCTTTTTCCCCGCTCCGTCGGCGTGGCCAACGTGCGTCCCTACCTCAGCGAGCTGCTCCATCAACCGGCGCACATCACTCCCAGCGCTGAGGGAGAAGGTTTCTGCGAACTAGTGGCCGCCATTCTCGCAGAGGAAAAGGTTGTGATTTCAGGAGCCTGATGGCGACACCTGAGTATGGTGAATTGCAAGCGGGTGATGGGACTCGAACCCACGACATTCAGCTTGGGAAGCTGACGTTCTACCACTGAACTACACCCGCGCGGTTGTTACTTTACCCCAATTGCTTGCCTTTGAGCCACTGAATCAACCTCTAGCCAGCCCTCAAGCAAGGGGGATTGGTAGGTTGATTCTCAGCTTGGGGGCCCGGAATTTTGAGCGCGGATAGTATTCTAGCACTGGACTTTCTCGCGCGATCGCCCCTGGAGCTTCGGTTATGACTGCCGCCGCCACGACCTTTGATGGGCCCACCCTGTTGAAGCAACTGCTCGATCGAGCCTCCCTGTCCCAAGCTCAGGCCGCCCAACTGATGCAAGCTTGGTTGGATGATGGGCTGGCTCCGGCCCTGTCGGGCGCAATTTTGGCTGCTCTCCAGGCCAAGGGGGTAACGGCCGATGAGCTGGCTGGGATGGCCCAGGTTTTGCTGAGCCAATCGGTGAGCGTGACGGGCGATCCGCTGCCCAGCCCCTCGATCGACACTTGCGGCACGGGTGGCGACGGGGCTTCCACCTTCAACATTTCCACGGCCGTTGCCTTTGTGGCTGCGGCCGCTGGGGTCACGGTGGTGAAGCATGGGAACCGGGCTGCTTCCAGCAAATCGGGATCCGCCGATGTGCTTGAGGCGCTGGGAATTCGCCTCGGTGCAGATCCTGCCCAAATCCAAGCGGCGGCGCATCAGGTGGGGATCACGTTTCTGTTTGCGCCCGGTTGGCATCCGGCCATGAAAGCCGTCGCGCCCATTCGCCAAGCCCTGAAGGTGCGCACCGTGTTTAACCTGTTGGGGCCCCTGGTGAATCCCCTGCGGCCCACGGGCCAGGTGATCGGTACTTTCAAAAGCGATTTGATTGAGGTGATGGCCGGGGCCCTGAATCGGCTGGGCACTCAGCGGGCGATCGTCCTCCATGGGCGCGAAGGTTTGGATGAAGGGGGGTTGGCGGATGTGACCGATCTGGCTGTGTTGGCCGATGGGGCGATCGCCCGCTTTGAGCTGGATCCGGTGGCGGCCGGTTGTGCGGCCGCGCCCACGGCTGCCTTGGTGGGTGGTGATCCCAGCGAAAATGCCGAAATTTTGCGCCAAGTGCTTCAGGGCCAAGGCTCGATCGCCCAGCGGGATGCCGTGGCCCTGAATGCATCCCTGGCCCTCCAAGTTGCCGGGGCGATCGCTGAGCCGATCGGGTCGCCGGAAGCCTGTACCGTTGGTGTGGCTCGGGCCAAGGAAATCCTGGCGAGCGGGGCCGCCTGGGAAAAACTGGTAGCCCTACGAGAATTCCTAAAAGCCTAAAGCTGCCGAGGATCAGGGGGCGATCGGGCAGGATTAGGGCTGGTTTTTGGCGGTTCTTTTTCCTTCCCGATCGCAACCCGTTGGCATAATTGCGAGATTTCCAGCAAGTTTGTGCCAAAAAACAATGCCAATCTGGAAACCTAATTTGTGAAGATTCGGTTAACGACTGCTTTCAAAAAAAGATTAATCTAAAGACTATCTCCCTTCAGGGCCCAGACGCTTTTTCCATTAGTATGATAGAAAGGCTAGGCTAATTCAGATGGCATCGCGCTCAACCCAACTTAAAATTCAAAAGAATTCAAAATTTGGGAATTGACAAGCACCACAGCCTCAACCCATTTGACCAATTGAGAGTAACCATTCATGGGTTCAACCATGATCAGCCTTACAATCAATTCAATTACTGTTTTTTGTTGTTTAATTTGATACACACTGAAAACATAATAAATCATTCTTTTTCAGCATTTTCTTTTCCAGCATTATTTAATTATTGACCGATCTCAAATCATTCTAGTAGCGTGGCTGCCTTAATTTGCTGGGTTAAATTACATAGCTATTATCGCCACCAAATCGTTAGGCAGCAAGGGGCTTAAGCCCCTTGTTACCACAACTGACTCCGCAACTTTGACCCAATGTATTAAGCCTGTCGCGATACTAGTCACCTTCTCAAATAGTTGATTTGATTTTCTTGCAACTATGGCTTGAAATCATGACTTGAAACTATGACTTGAAATTATGATCTGAGATAACTGCCTAGAGTTCTGATTTCAGTTGTCCTGCCTAGTAATGAAATTTGGCTAATAGCACCTGTCCCAAGGAGAAAGGTTTGTGATGCAACGTTGGAAGTGGGTTTGGCTGAGTGGAGCGTTGCTAGCGGGGCTAGGGATCATGGATTTTGGGTCTCAATCCTTGGCGAATCAATCGCTGTTCCAATACACCATGCAGGCTTGGGCATCACTGCTATTCAACGGGGGAACGGGGGGTGGTAATGAACCCATTCCTCGAATTTTGGTGGATCAGTTTGGCTATCGACCTCAGGATCCCAAAGTGGCGGTGATTGCTTCTCCGCAGCGGGGTGAAAATGCCAACCGAGCCTTCACGCCGGGATCGGTCTATGAAGTTCGAAATGCCTCGACTAATGCGGTGGTTTTTTCGGGTGCTCTTACCCCTTGGAATGGGGGCCAAATCCACGGTCAATCGGGCGATCGGGCCTGGCATTTTGATTTTTCGACCGTGAAACAATCGGGAACCTATGTGGTGGTCGATCGGGAACGGGGCGAGCAATCATTTCCCTTTCAAATTCAGGCCAATGTTTACCAAAAAAACCTGGTAACCGCCACACGTGTGTTTTATTACCAGCGGGCCGGTTTCAACAAAACGGGTTCTGTGGCTGGCAAATGGCAAGATGGGGCGGCTTTTTTGGGCCCCAATCAGGATTCCCAGGCTCGATCGGTCAGTGCCAAGGATGATCCCGCCACGGCCCGCGATTTGCGAGGGGGATGGTTTGATGCAGGTGATACGAACAAATACAGCACCTTTGCGGGCCCCGTGGTGAATCAACTGCTGACGGCCTACGAAGAAAACCCTCGAGCCTTCACCGATCGGTTCAACATTCCCGAATCGGGCAACGGCATCCCCGACCTCATCGATGAGATTAAGTGGGAGGTGGATTGGCTGAAGCGAATGCAGGAAGACGATGGCGGCGTGTTGATCAAGGTGGGCGTGCTGGATCACAATGCGGCTGATCGCCCCAGCCAAGATCGTCGCCCCCGATATTACGGGCCCAAATGCTCTTCCTCCACAATCGCCACGGCGGCCGCCTTTGCCCATGCGGCCCGAGTCTATCGGCAGTTTCCCGCCCTGCAAGGGGAGTCCCGAGATTTGGAACAGCGGGCCATTCGGGCTTGGAACTGGTTCCAGCAAAATCCCCTCAAGACCGATTGCGACACCCAGGAAATTAAAGCCGGGGATGCCGATCGCCCCGTGACCGAGCAACAAGGCAATGCTGCCGCCGCCGCTGTTCACCTGTTTGCCCTCACCGGTAACCCCGACTACAGCACCCAACTTGCAAAATATCTCACCGCTTCCCAGCCTTGGAACGACAACGTTTGGGGTCGGTATCGGGCCCACGAAGGCGATGCGCTGCTGCTCTATACCCGCTTGACCAACGCAGATGCCGCCTTGGTTAAGCAAATCCGCGATCGATTCGTGGACATGGTGCGCACCCAAACCCAGGCCTACGGCTTGCGTGTGGATCTGGATCCCTATCGGGTGTCACTGCCCGATGAGCAATATCACTGGGGCAGCAACCAAGTTCAGGCCAACTATGGCAACAGCAACCGGGACGCAATTCGCTATGGCGCAGTGCCCGATCGCAACACCAGCCTACAAGCCCGGGCTATGGCCCATTTGCACTACCTCCATGGCGTGAATCCCTTGGGGTTTGTTTACCTAACCAACATGGGCAGTCTGGGAGCCGAGCGATCGGTCACCAGCATGTATCACGAATGGTTGGGGCGTGGTGAGTATGAGCGCGTTGCCCCCGGAAAACCGGGCCCGGCTCCCGGATATTTGGTGGGCGGGCCCAACCGCGACTACACCGGCAACCAAGAATCCGTCAAACAACAGCCCATCCAAAAGCGCTATCTCGACTCACCCACCGGCTGGCCGGTGAATAGTTGGGAACTCACGGAGCCAGCCATTTACTATCAAGCGGCCTACGTTCGTTTGCTGGCCAGTATTACCAGTCCGTAATCTTTTCCAGAGGTTTTGTGTAGCGACGGTGTTAGTTTGGGTGCAATTTTCCACTCCTTTTCACTCTTCACTCACTAGCTCCTATGCCCAACCTTCAAGGAGTCCTGCAACGTCTGCGCACCACTCTGGGGAAATCCTCGGTGCAAGACAATCTCTGGATGATTGCCGCCAGGGTGATTAGCGTGGCGATCCAGGCGCTGTACTTCATTTTTGTGGCGCGGTTTTTAGGATCCAAAGAGTATGGCGAACTGATCGGGGTGTTGTCCTTGGTGGCCATGCTTTCGCCTTTCATTGGGGTTGGTTATGCCCACTTGTTGATGCGGACGGTTTCGCGCGATCGCAGCAGTTTCCGCACCGAGTGGGGGAAGTCCCTATTCGTTTGGGGCTGGTCTTCCCTGCTGGGCATTGGGTTGGTGATGTTGCTGGCGAGTCGAATTTGGGGCAGCCAAGTTTCCCCCTGGTTGGTGCTGTGGATGGCCCTGGGGGACTATTGGGGCGTTTGTCTGCTGGAATTTAGCAGTTCGGCGTTTTTATCGGTGGGGGTGGCGGCTCGCCCAGCCCAACTCAAGGTGCTTTTCAGTGCCGTGAAGCTTTTGGCGGTGGGGGCCCTGTGGTTGGTTCCCGACTGGCGATCGGCAGAAACCTGGTCGATTTTTTACTGCATTGCGTCAGTGTTGCCGGCCTTTGTGGCCTTTGTGTTGGCCAGTCGGCAGGCGGGCTGGCCCCTGTGGCCCAAGCCCAATTGCGAGTGGGAACTGGGTCAAGGGTTTTACTTTTCGATTGCCGGTTCCGCTGAAACGATTAATGCCAATGCGGATAAAACCCTGCTCTCTAGCTTGGTGAATGAAGAGGCTGCCGGGATCTATGGGGCGGGCTATCGGTTTGTGGATGTGGGCTACCAGCCGATCTTGGCCATTGGCGCGGCGAATTATGCTCGCTTTTTCCAAGCGGGCACTAATGGCATTGACGGCAGTATTCAATTTGCCAAGCGCCTGTTTCCGCTGATCGCGGGCTACGGGGTGCTGGGGGGATTGGGGATGTTTTTCTTTGCCCCGGTGGTGGAGTGGATTTTGGGGTCGGAATATCGCGAGGCGATCGGGGTGTTGCGTTGGTTCGCCCCCGTGCATTTGATCTTGGGAATGCAGTATTTGGCGGCCGATTGCCTCACCTCTTCGGGCCACCAGGGGCAACGGAGCTTAATTCAAGTCACCGCTGCCATTTTGAATGTGGTGCTGAACCTAATCTTGATTCCGTCCTATTCCTGGGCGGGGGCCATTTGGGCGACGCTGGCTTCGGAAACGTTCAAGATGGTGGGGCTGTGGGGAGCGGCGGCCTTTTTCTGGCGGCGCGAGTTGGCCATGAAGACCAAGGGTTAATCGACGGGTTAATCAACAGTTAGGAGTTGGTTGCTATGCAAGCCGATTGATTTTCGGACTTGCCAAGCATTCATCACGATGAGCGCAAGGAACTGAAACCCATTGTCTTGGTCGATCGATCCCACTCTAGGACGGAACCAAGGTAACCATGGCATAGCGATCGGGGGAAAGATATTTTTGCGCCACCCGTTGCACGTCTTCGGGGCCCACGGCCTGGATCCGATCGGGATAAACCGTTGCTTCGGGCAGTTGATCCAACAGGCCGTAGTAGCCATAGAGGCTGGCGAGTTGGTTGGGGGTTTCCGTGGCGAAAATATAGTCGCTGCACAGAAGACGCTGGGCCCGCTTCAGCTCGATCGGGTTAATGGGGTGATCGCGCAGCAGGGCCAGATGATCACAAATGCAGGCTTCCACCACGCCCACATCCCGCACATCTAGCCAAGCGCCGATCGTGAGTAAGCTGGCATCCCGTTGGGCACTGGCTTCGCAGTCGATCGCCAAAACCCATTGCCGGTCTTCGCGCAAATCGCTGACCAAGCGCGAGGTGCGCCCAATGCCGAGAACGGTGGCCAGCACTTCCAAAGCATAGGTATCGCCAATGTCTTGCAAGCTGGGCCCCGTCCAGGCCATCATCACCCGAGCTTGTTCAAGATAGGGCCGGTGTAGCTCTTGGCGATGGACGGCGGCAATCGGCGGAGTTTGCCCGATCGGCTGGGGAGGACAGGCTTGGGGCTGACCAAAGGCCGCAAAGGCCGATTCCATCAAGTGACGGGCGTGATCGGGCGGCAACCCTCCCACCAAGGCCACCACCAGATTTTCCGGTTGGTAGTGACAGGCATGGAACCGCCGCATCTCAGCGGGCGATCGCTTCATCAAGGATTCTTCACTGCCCAAAACCGATCGCCCATAGGCATGGTCGGGATAGACCCGCGACAGCAGCATCTGAAATCCCACCCAATCGGGGCTGTCATAGGCCTGGCGGATTTCTTCGAGCACCACCGATCGCTCCAGCTCAAATTCCTGGTCGGGAATCGTCGCATTCAGCAACAACTCCGCCAAGTGGGGCAGGGTGGCTTCCGCATGTTCCACCGCCGTGGTCACAAAATAATGGGCATAATCGTGACTGGTGGCGGCGTTGGTGGCTCCGCCGCGACTCTCGATCGCCCGGTCAAATTCCCCGGGGCCCAACCGGTCAGTGCCCTTAAAAATCATGTGTTCTAGGAAGTGCGCCATCCCATCCCAGGCGATCGGTTCAGCCACAGCCCCCGCCTTCACCCACACATCCATGGTCACCACCGGGCTAACGGGCACATAGTGATAAACCACCCGCAAACCATTGGCCAATTGCCACAGTTCCGGCTGTTGACGGTTGGGGCGAGGAACTTGCTCAGTTCTCCAAGGACTCTGTACCATCCGATCGCCACTCCTAAAACACAACTGGGATCCGCCATCGTAGCCAGCACCTTTTATCAGGAACCGATCGATTCGCTACAAAATCCCAGTTCTCTAGTTTGGCAGGCGATCGCTGTCCCAGACCAGGGCTGAATGCTCACCTGTCATCACCCGTAACCAATGCCATTGAATGAGAGGAGCGGTGTAGGAATTGCAGACAATCTTCAGGCGCTAGACCTGTTCTAACCGATTACGGCCGCGATTTTGAGAGATTGAATCCTTGGTTTAAAGTTATGCTTTGGATTGTTGAGATTTGAGTGAATTCATTAAATTTCAAGCGCAAGTTCTCAGTCAAACTTTAAGGAAATTCAAATTTCACTCGATCCTCGTCCAAGACCTGTTCAAGACCCGTTTCAGACAGCAACCACCGCTAACTATTGCTGATATGCCGGATTTTGATTCCCCCGCTCCTGAACCAACAGAAATCAAAGCCTCAGGGGCCGATCGCCCGGCTGATGGGCCCTCGTCGGGGGCGATCGAGCCGCCGGAAGTGATGCCGCCGGACATGATTCCAGAAGGCGCAACGGGCCAGGATGCGGAGCCGTCTTCAGCGTCGATCGGGGAGTCGCCCCGCGAGCCACAGCGCCCGGGATTGTGGACCAATGCTTGGCAATCGGCGAAGGATCGGCTGACGGGCTTGAATTTGCCGAATTTACCCAGTTTGCCCAACCTGCCCAACTTGCCGACGGAATTACCCAATTTGCCTCGTAATTGGTCGGTTAATCTGCCGAATTTACCTAATCTGCCGAACTTGCCAAATTTGCCAAAAAATTTGCCGAATCTACCAAAGAATTTGTCGGATCTATCTGCCGCCCTAGGTCATCTCAAGCCCGGCGAAACCCTGGCCCAGGGGGTGCAATCCCTGACCCAATGGTTTAGCGTCAGTGACGATCGGGTGGCGGCGGTGTTGGCGGAAGTGCGGGCCCAACTGCCCACCACAGAAGTGACCCTGTTGGGAAAACCCCAGGCGGGCAAAAGCTCGATCGTCCGAGGGCTAACGGGAGTTTCGGCGGAAATTGTGGGCCAAGGCTTTCGGCCCCACACGCAACACACGGCACGCTATGCCTATCCCTCCGACGAGTTGCCGCTGCTGATTTTTACGGACACGGTGGGTTTGGGGGATGCGGAACGGGACAGCCAGGCGATCGCTCAAGCCCTGCTGACGGATTTTGACGAAGATCCCGATCGGGCCAGAATTTTGATCCTCACAGTGAAGATCAACGACTTTGCCACCGAAACCCTGCGGCAAGTGGTCGCCACCCTGCGCCAACGCTATCCCGCCGTGCCTTGCTTGCTGGCGGTCACCTGTTTGCATGAGGTTTATCCGGCAACGGTTGAAGATCACCCGGCGGATCCTCTGAGCTTGGAGGCGGTGGCCCGGCCCTTTGCAGCATTGCAGGAAGCCTTTGCGGGCCTGTTCGATCGCGCTGTGCTGTTGGATTTCACCCGCGAGGAGGATGACTATCACCCCACTTTTTATGGTCTGGAAGCCTTGCGCGATGCCCTGGCGGATTTGCTGCCGGAAGCCGAAGCCCGCACCATCCATCAATTGTTGGATTCGGTTTTGGACGGGGAGCCGGGCCGCCAAATCAGCAACCTCTATCGGGACGTGGGGCGACGCTATGTGTTGGCCTTTGCGGCGGCCGCGGCGGCAGTTGAGGCCGTACCCTTGCCCTTTGCATCCATGCCGGTGCTGACGGCGCTGCAAGTTTCCATGGTTGGCCTGTTGGGACAGCTCTATGGCCAAAAACTCACTCGATCGCAAGTG
Organism: Limnothrix sp. FACHB-406; assembly: GCF_014698235.1. NCBI lineage: Bacteria > Bacillati > Cyanobacteriota > Cyanophyceae > Pseudanabaenales > Pseudanabaenaceae > Limnothrix > Limnothrix sp. FACHB-406. Next base: position 17,412 of record NZ_JACJSP010000006.1, read on the forward strand.
GGCGGCATCATCAGCACGATCGCGGGCGGATTTTTGGCCCAGGCGATCGGGCGGGAGTTGGTGAAATTTGTCCCCGGTTTTGGCAGTGCGATCGCCGCTTCCTGGGCGGCGGCCTATACCCTGGCCTTGGGAGAGGGAGCCTGTGTCTATTTCGGAGACTTAATGGGCGGCCGCAAACCGGATCCCGATCGCATCCAGGCCGCCATGAAAGCCACGTTCGATCGGGCCTTCGATCGTTCCCGCCTTGACCCGCCCGATCCGGAACCAGCCGACGCACCCAACCCACCACCAGCCCCCTAGGGTCGATCGTCCTTTGCTGGTTAATTGCGAGTTTATGATTCTTGCGGATTATCTGGGCCGGCAAGCCACCTAGCCCAACGATTCCATCACGATCGCTTCGTCCCCCTTTCTCCATGACTGCCACCCTTTCCCCCACCATCCCGCCCACGGCCGTTGTGGCCAGCGAGGCTTGGAGCTATCAACCCCCTGCCGAGGCGATCGGGGCACAGCGAATTTTGGTGAAACCCAACTTGGGCTATCCCGTGGGGCCACCGGTCACCGTGGGCGATCGAGTCTTGGCCACTGTTTTGCAAACCTTGCGATCGGTTGCTCCCCAAGCGGAAATCCTGATTGTGGAAGGTGTGTGCTCGCCGGTTTCCCTCGCAGAAATTGCCCAGCGGCGTGGTCTGCATCGGTTATTGGATCAGGGCATGACCCTGGTTGATGCAGACAGCCTGCCCTTGGCGGAATACGAGAATCAATCGCCCTTACCCGTGCGCTTTCGTTCCATGTGGGCCCCGGCCCTGTTGCGGGAGGTGGACTGTCGAATCTCGATCGGGGCCCTCAAACGCACCCATTTGAAAGAGGCTCCCCTCATTTCCGCCTCCCTTAAAAATCTCTACGGTCTCTTTCCGCGCGATCGCTACAAAGCACGCAGCCCCCACTCCCGTGGCCAGCTCCATCGCCCCTCTGTGCCGCAGGTTTTACAGGATGTTTATTTCTGCATTGGCCATCTGTTTAACGGGGCGGTGGTGGATGGCACGGTCAAATATTTCAGCCCCGACTATCGACCCGATCAAGGGCAAACCCTACCGCTCGATCGGGTCTTTTTTGGCAGTGATTTAATTGCAGTCGATCGGCTCGCTTGCCAAACCGGCCAAGAACCGCTGCCCGATTATTTAGCCGCCATCGATCGGCTTAGAACCCAAAGGGATATCCCCTAGATTTTTCGCCAGCGTTCTCGACTCAAGAACATGCCCCGACCATTCCGAGCACGGCAGGTTAAACCGGTGGTTTTGGCTTCGCAACGAAATCCATTTCGCTCCCAAACCTGGTTGTAATTCAATCGAGGATATGGGCCCGCGATCGTGTCTCCCACACAAAGCACCTCGGTCTGGCCGTTGGCATTCAGCAAGATTTCATGACCCCAATCCAAATTACAATCGGCGGGCTGCGGGGGCAGTGGCCGCAACCCCGACTGCACATGACAGCGCAAATAGCCCTGGCCGCCATCCATCCAAGAGCCACAGATAATGTTACCGCTGGGTAACACAAACCCTTGAATCCCGGAATCAGCCTGCATAGGATGAACCTGAACCGTGCCCCAACTGAGGCCAGCCACCGCCGCCGGAATTAACCATCGAGAAAGTCGCGCAAGAGAATCCATCAGTTTCTACAGTTCCTAATGCCTTTTGCCCTGTTCTCATCGCGAGCCAAGTAACAGCCGTTGGGCCGTTTCGCCGCAACACAACCCGATGCTAGCCGATGGGGAACAATGAGGAAATGTATATTACGCTACAAACCGGGTATAATACCGAGCACCATGAGTGACCCCAAGCCCTATGTTTACTGATCTGCTGCCATTGTCTCTGCATGTGGATGCAGCCCTTTTGGCAAGTTCAGGCCTGTGGTCACTCGCTCTCTATTTGGCGTTGCCGGCCGTGAGCGATCGGCTGATGGATCTCTTGATTCGCTGGTTTGATTTTGCCGAGCGATCGCTCTATTTTTCCACGGAAGAATTTGAAAAAACTCGGACTGTTCGCGAATCCCAAAACGCTTTTTATGCCTCCATTTTCAGTGTCATTCCCTTTCTCGGGTTTGGCTTTTTGGTGCATTTGTTCTTGTCCCAGGCGATCGGAACAGTGGCCACACTGGGTCTCTCAGGCTTAGCCAGCGCCACGGCCGGCGTTTGGGAAACGATGAAGCCGAAAAACAGCAACCAGAAGTAAGGTCAAAATAAGAGAGAAAACAGAGAGAAAGACAAGTTAAAAGTAAATAAAAATAAAAACGTAAAAATAAAAAATAATTGAACATGAAACAGCAAGATCAACAACACCCACAAGAAATGGTCGATCGCAACTTGGTGCAAGCCATTTTGACCAGCGATCCCACCGATTTTTATGTTTGTGAATTAGCCAGGTTACGAATTCGCTATCGCAACTTTCCGGGAGCCAGACAAATTCAAGCCGACCTGGACAAAGCCCTCAGCCGCTGGGGGTTTGATGAGGAATCGCTCTATCAAAAAACTCGCGAATTGCACGCCCAAGGCAATATTTATCAGGTCAATAGCCGTCGTCGCGATGAAGAAGATTGGAGTTAAAACCTCATCAATTGGGCTGTCAATACCTGTCAATACAAGGGTGTCTGAAAAGCCTAAATTGCTACCTTACGGGTCTGACCAAACAACAAAGACAAGGGGCTTAAGCCCCTTGCCCCAACGACGGTTCGTGCTTGATCCGCGTTAAAAAATACCTTGTAGACATCCTCTAATTCAGTCTTGATCAGCAATTGCAATCTGAAAATCTAAAAAACTGCCTCGGGAGAGCACGGAAAACTCCCGAAGCAGCATCTGGGTCGTCTGGCTTTGCTCACAGAATCCTAGGCTGCATTGAGCCGAGTTGATCTGTAAGGGAAGGATTGATCTACATCCACAAAAAAGGGAACCGGCTTAGGCCGCGCTGCTTCCGATCGTCACAGAGAACAGCAACAACGCCGCAATCAAGAGCGACATGCCCGCCAACAAACCGATCGCCGTGGGCCAATCGGCCTGGCGCATAAAGGTTTCCCAATTGAACAAACCAAACTGCACATCCATGGGTTTTGGCAAGCGATCGCGATAATCTTCGCCATAGCGAGCCGTGTGCGCAAAGGTTACTGCACCGCTCGATCGCTGAGGCAAAATCCGCCGCCGTTGATAGGGAACCGTGTCCCGTCCAAAGTGGGTTTGATATTCCTCGCTGTTGAGCAACGAGTCAATGAAGCCATTCAAACCTTCGGTGGCCAAAACGATCGACCAAGACAGTTTTTCCCGATCGTTATAAACCTCGCGACCCAAAATTCGCTGCACACACATCTGCACAAAGCGATAATTATTATTGGTGTCGTAATTGCGCGTGCGAAACACTTCGGAAGTGGCCAGGCCGCGAATGAAGTCTTGCACCGAAATTTGACCGCAACGCAGTTGAGATTCCAGCGCCAAAAGACGGCTGCTGGCCGTTAGCTGTTGCTCATTAAAAATTTGCCGATAGGCCGCGCGAGTCACCTCATCAATCTCATTGGTGATGAGACGCAAACCACCTTGATTGGCAACTTCAAAACCATCCACTCGCTGGTTTTGAGAAGTCAGGGGGTAATCCAGAAGGGGAAGTGCCATAAACCAATCACTCTTTCAGTTTCAATTCCGGATTTATAGAAGCTCGGTGGCTCCTGGTTGGAAGCCAAAGCCGAAGCCAAAGCTGAAGCCAAATTTTTGGAATCTGCTCAGTTTTGCTGAAGAACTGCTCTGGAAATTGGAATCAAAAGATTGTTCAGTCCAGAGCAGATTGGCACTAGCAGGGAAGGAGATTTTAAAGAAGGCAACTGAATAGATTAATCCATCAAATTGCCAACAATGTTGAACAACATTCTTCTGAGGTTTAAACCACAACCTGCTTCAGCATAGGTTAGGGCATGAGTAATTAAGCTTAGTCATTTGAGAAAAGTAGGATTCCGCAATTCTTCTCAACTCCAAAGGCGGTTTTTTGCAAGTATTTGTAAGGTTTTCTCAGAGATTGAAGATTCAATAAATTTGATCTTCTTTGGAAATTGCAAAATCTCAATCGGTTTACGCTTAATTTGTGCTTGATCGCCAATGATTCTGTTCTCGATCGCCTGTTAATCCAAAATCCCTGAAAATGAGAGTATGTAAAAAAATGTAATCTCCATGAGGAGCGATCGAACCCATCCAGGGCCGGTTTTGCAGTCCCCGATCGATTGCTGGAGCTTTTGATTTGGCTGTTGATTTTGGTTCCGAGCTTTGAGCCGGTTTTTGAGGCCCTGGTTTTTGAGGCCCTAAGGATTGCAGAAGGGGCAGTAGGTGGGATCCGCAGTGGTTTCGCCTTGGGGAAAGGGATCGTCCTGTTGGTGGCCACAGCGATCGCAAATGGAGCGATGCAGGCGAATGAGCGACGTGGGCAGCCCACATTCACCACAGGGCAACCCCGGCAGCCGCTGCGTGACCCAAAACCCCGGCCAGTGACAAACGGGACAGGTCGATCGCGCCTTGGCCACCAGGTTTTCCGTGGCTTGGGCAATCACCTGCATTCGCGTGGGGTTATGCATGGCTCGCATATCCGTTTCCACCCACAGGGAGCCATCGGGCGATCGGGTCAGGGCCTCGGTGACGGCCGCCGCCAGAGCCGAGCGATCGCGCAGGCCCTTCGTCACCCCCTGCAGGTTTTGGGGTTCGCCCCAACCCACCACCAGACCGTGATCGGGAAAACCAATGGTTTCAGCAAATTTTTCCACTTCCGCCCAACTGCGAACCCGTCCTTGGCGATAGTTGGTTTTTAGGGAAATGGCCTCACCGACCAACTCCAGCCCCAGGGATTGATCAATCAGCAGCACCAATTCCCGGTTAGCCGCCGCGAAGGGAACGCTGGGATGGGGGCCAAAGGAACCTTCACTGGCTAGGGCGATCGACCCACCGGTTAGCGCCAAGGCCGCCAGGGCCTTAGCCCGAGCCGTGGCAAGCTGATCGCCGGGTCGATCAACTTCTCGGGTAAAAGTGCCAAACCGATCCGTATCCAGTTCCGACGGCACGATCGAGCGCAGGCCCCAGGCTTGCTCCAAAATCGGCGCAATCACCTGTTCCTTGCCATGCATCGTGGCGATCGTGATGGTTTCCCCTTCCCAAGCGTCCGTCAGGTTCATTGTTCCCCAAAAACCGATGCCCTCAAGTTCCTAACTGGCAATTGTGGGGTGGAAGAAGAAGGCCAAACCCAGCACCAAATAGGCCGCCAACAACAGCAACCCCTCCAGCCAATTGGATTCCCCGTCGGAGCTGATGGAGTTGGCGATCAACACCGAAACGGCCACGGCCACCAGCTCAAAGGGTTGGAAGTTCAAATCCATGGGTTGCCCAAAAAACCAACCGGCAATCACCAACACCGGAGCCACAAACAGGGCAATTTGCAAGCTGGAACCCATGGCCACCGAAACGGACAAGTCCATTTTGTTTTTCATGGCCACGGTGACGGCGGTGGCGTGCTCTGCTGCGTTGCCAATAATCGGCAACAAAATCACCCCGGTGAACAGTTCCGTCAGTCCCAACTGTTCGGTGGCCGTTTCCAGGGAATGCACCAACAATTCCGACTCGATCGCCACAAAAATCGTGGCCGCCAACAACACCCCCACCCAGAGGGGCAGGTTTGGCCGGTGCGCTTCCCCTTCGCCGGCCGATTCGTCGCTGGCTTCCGGATCGGGCACGTCCCCTTCTGCCACGGCCACATCGTAGAGATAGCTGTGGGTTTTCATGGAAAACAGCAGGGTCATCACATAGACCAAAATCAAGACCACCGCCACCGCTGTCGAAAGCTTTTGCAAGACGCTCTCGGCAATGCCCACGGAGGTGAAGTTCACCGCTGTGGGTAGCAGCATGGCAATCACGGCCAGGTTCATGGACGAGGCATTCATGCGGGCAATGACGGGCTGGAAGGTTTGCTCCTTAAAGCGCAAGCCACCCAACAACATCGACAGCCCCATGACCAACAACAGGTTGCCGATGATGGAACCGGTCAAGCTGGCTTTCACAACGCCAACGTAGCCCTCTTTGAGCGCAACCAAGGCCACAATCAATTCGGTGGCGTTTCCAAAGGTGGCGTTCAGCAATCCCCCCAGGGAGGGGCCGACCAGCCCGGCGAGTTCTTCGGTGGCATGGCCCATCCAGGCGGCGAGGGGCACGATCGCCAAGCAAGCGGTGATGAACACCACCAGCGGACTCCAGTGCAACCATTCCGCCGCGATCGAGACGGGAATAAACCCCAAAAGGATGAGGAAGACGAGATCTTTTTTGCTCATTCTTTTTTGTGTTTGTTTGCTTTTTGCGTTTTCTGCTGGGGGTTAATCAACGGACTTCGGTTAGGGGAGCCAGCGAGGACGGGCCCCAGGCAGTGGTAACGCCTGCGGGGTCAATTTGGCAAAGGTTCCATCGGGATTTTGGGCCACGGGCAACAACCAAAGTTGGCTGTGCTCGATTTTATTGCCATCACTGGCTTCGGGTCGGCGGGAAACTTCGGGGTCGGTGGTCGATCGATCCGCACGGTTGCCCCGTCCTGATTCCCGATCGTCCTGGGTGGTTTCTTCTTCGCTTGCTTCGGACTGATCGGACTGATTGGACTGATCAGCGCGATCGTCCTTGGCCTTTGCCTTGGTGTCGATTTGGTCAAACAACAGGGCTGCACCATCCGGCGATAGATCAAGGGCAATATCGAGCTGCTCCGGCAACAGCAACAGGGGCGACAGGGCCTTGGTTTTTAGGTCAAAGGCTCCGATATAGGGCTGTTCGCGGTAGTTTTCATCCTCAACCCGTTGGGTAACCAAGGCGTAGAGCACACGGTTATCGGGGGTGAATTCAGCGCGCAAAATTGATCCTTGAATTCGGGCCAGTTCCGTTTCGCCGCTGGGGGTGACCACAAAGAGCGATCGGGTAAAGTCACCGTTGAATTTCACCAGGGCCGCCGCTGAACCGTCGCTGGCAAATCCCAACACGGTTCCAAACTTGGGCAAAAAGTCCAGGGGTTGAATTTCCCGCCGGTAGCGATCGTTGTTGCCCGTGTCAGCTTTGGGCAGGGGCAAAATGGCCACCCCCTGCCCCTGGGTAATGGCGATCGATTGGCTGTCGGGCGTAATCACAAACTCGCCGCCGCCCTGGCTCTCCAGCTTTTGGGGCGTTTGCCGATCGCGCAGCAGCCACAGACTGACATTGCTGGCATTTTTGCGCTCCGCCCGTTGCACCAGGGCCGCCGAACCGTCGGGGGCCAAGTCAAATTTCAAGTTTTGATAATCCCGGTTATCCAAGACTGGCATCACCTCGCCAGCCGGTTCGGGCGCTTGGTTGGTGACGCTCAAGCCTGTGGTGACCGTATAAAACTGCTGTTCGAGCAGGCTGGGGCTGTCGGTTTTTTCCAGGGTGCTGGTTTCGGTGGCAGAAAACAGGATCCGATCACGGTTGGGATAGGGCTTGAAGTCGTTCACCAACAGGTTCGGCGGGGTGAGGATGGTTTTCCGCTGCTGGGTCAGTTCATACAGGATCAGGCGGCCGGCTTCCTCGCCTTCGGTGCCAATGTAAGCAAAAACCCGATCGCGCGATCGAAATGCCGCCGAGAAGGACTCCGCCGGTTTGCTGTCTTCGCGGGTGTCGCGGGCCCCGGCTCCCAACTGGAGCTGAAAGCTAGTGCCATAGGGCGCTGGGCGATCGAGCGTGAAGGCCATGCGAGTTCCGGCCCAGCTAACTTTCCCTTCCAGAGGAGGATCCAGTTTTAAATTAGCCTCCACACTGTCTCGATTCATCGGCCGATTGAAGGCCAACACAAAGGCGCGATCGTCCGCTCCAATGGTGCGATCGGCCCATGAGAAATCGCGCACCCGCGCCGCCGATCGATCGCCCAGCACCAACAAAGCCGCGATCGCCACCACCAAAGCCGCGATCACCAGCCAGGCGGCTCGGTCAATGGGTTGCCATTGGGGATTGCCCTTGGGGCTGTTTTGCCATCGATGTTGCACGGATCGCCACATACCCAATCAGAAATTCCTCAGTTGATTGCACCGGATTGCGCCGGATTGCGCCTTTGCTTCCGCCCGATCGCCCCTAAAAATTACGCCCAAGAGTCATGCCCAAAAGTCACGCCCAAGGGTCACGCCCAAGGGTCATGCCCAAAACTCATCTAGAACTCATAGGGATTTTTGGGAACCGGAATCGGGCGCATCGTTTGTGGCGCAATGCTCAACACTCGCTCGCCCTTGATTTCATCCACCGCCATTCGCCCCTGAATTTCTAGCCAAGTATCAGGGGGATAGTCCGGCATATTGGCCGGCCGGCGCACGGGCAGCCCGATCGGGTAAGCATCCGCCGCACAGCAGGTGATCGTAAACCGCGAAATCCAAAACACATCTGCCGGATAGCCCTCCACCTTGGTGACAAAACCGCTGATGTTCACCGGTTGGTTTCGGTAGGCTTCCGGTTCGGGATAAACCTCCAAAGTCCGCACCCACTCAATCAGCGATCGCTGTTCCGGGCGCTTGTTGCTGCGAAAGGCCTTGGGCGCACGGGCGATCGCGGTGGTGGGGTCGCCAATGCCCCGTTGCAAAGCTTTGTGGCTGGTGAGGGGCTGCGGCGCAATCCAAAACCCCCCGATCGCCGCCAACAGCAATAACAGCGTTGCCCACCCCTTGGGCAGCAAACTGATGTGTTGTTCTGAGTCAGGATCCGCCGCCAACGACAATCGCCGCCGCAACAACCGCCCAGATTGCACCAAATTAATCGCCAGACTGGCCGCCGCCATCAGCAACAAAAACCCCGTGACCACCACCAAGCCGTGATAGGCGGGATGGATCAGCAGGGCCAAGCGGCCACCGTGCCAGTAGTGCAACATCAGCGCTCCCCACGCTGCGATCGCTGCCACATCGACCCAAGGCAGCCAGTTCGATCGACTTGGTTGTGACAACACGGCCGAAGCAGCTCCCATTGGAGCCGTCGCGTTAAGGAATGGCTTCATTGTACGGGGTGGTTTTGACCCCAACCTAGCGTTCCCGTGGTCATGCTGCCCCTCAAATGCCCAGTGAATCAGCTTTTCAGCCCCCTGCGGCCTCCATTCTGAGCCAACGACCACCGGAAGATTCAGAAGGGGCGCGAGACGGCCCCACGGCCCAAAAAGTTCCGAGGGCAAGACAATGCAACAAGCGGCTAAAACCCACCCAAATTCGGCTGCTGTCCCCTTTACCGTTAAACACAGGCTTGATCGTTTATGGCTGGTTTTGTTGATAGTTACATGAGTCGTTTTGCTAATGCTTTTTCGGGTGACTGCTTGGAGAGCTTCATGAATAGTTTGGAAAATTTCATGAATCATTCCATGCTGTTTCACTGATGTTAATGCCACCAGAAAAAATCCAAAAAAATCCCTGCAATTCCTGAATTCCGTCCCCAGAGCCGAGAGACTCAGCCTGGAGGTTTGTGGCTAATTTAGAGGGATGCCAAACAATCAAAAAACAGTTCATCCATCGTGACATCTCCCCAGGAGACACAATGGAGGCTCAACCATTCAATCAGGAGATGATTCCTATGAACCGTTCTGTGAACCGCACCTGTACTGCATTGGCAGCATTTTTGTTAGGGTTAGGAGTGGCCCATGGGGGCGCGATCGAGCCAGCCATGGCCCAAAGTTCCTGCCGCTGGGAAGGGGGCCAGTTGCGCTGTGATGATGGCAGCCGATCGGACAGCGATCGCAACCGGAATCGAGACCGCGATCGGGATGATTATCGCTACTACGATCGCAACGAAGAACGGTATCGCGACGACTACGACAACGATCGCAACAACTATCGAGGCGATCGACAGGACTTGGAAGATCGGATCGATCGGCTCTATCGCGAAGTGTTGGGCCGGCCCGCCGATCGCAACGGACTGCGTACCTATGTGGATCGGGTGCGCGATCGCAACTGGTCACTGCAACGGGTGCGGGACGAATTAGCCAACAGCCGCGAGGCCGAATCCGCCATCGATCGCGCCTATCAAGAAATTTTGGGTCGCCGGGCCGACAGCCGAGGAATGCGCACCTACCTCGAACGGCTGCGGGGAGGCTGGTCAATCCAGCGCGTTCGGGAAGCCCTCATGAACAGCCGCGAGCGGCGATAACACCCAGCTCAGCTCCACTTGCCCGGGTCATCTCGGCATTGCTGGACGGTTCCTAACCCATTCCTAAAGACCACCCATTCCTGAACAGAGGACAGATTCTTCACCATGGCTCGGACGGATATTGACTATCTCGATCTCACCAACAACAGCGAAACCATCTCCCTCGCAGCCGGCCAGCAGGGCCGCCTGGGTGTGCGGGCCCTCGCAGGCAACGACTACATCAACGGTTCCAGCGACAACGACACCCTCTATGGCAACAGCGACAACGACACCCTGATCGGCAACGAAGGCAGCGATGTGCTCTTTGGGGGCCAGGGCTTTGATTTTGTGATTGGTCGCGATGGGGATGACCTGCTCACGGGCAACCTGGGCAACGACCAACTAGAAGGCGGCGCAGGACGCGATACCCTCCGTGGCGGTCGCGACAACGATATTCTCTACGGCCAAGAGGGTGATGATCTGCTGGCCGGCGACTTGGGCATCGACACCCTAATCGGCGGCACTGGGCGCGATACCTTCGTTCTGGCGGTTGATGATGCCACCACAACCATTGCGAACGCCGATGTGATTGTGGATTTCGACTTCAACGGTGGAGATTTCATCGCGATCAGTCGTCAGGTAGACCTATTTTTTGATAATTCCCTCGACTATTCGCGGATTGTGGGTTTTGGCAGTCCCGATGTGAAGGATGTGTTGATTCGTGTGGGCGGAGCCGTGGGGCCAATCATTGGAGTTGTGGTGGATGCGACTGATCGCCAAGTGGCCCAAGCCTTTGCCGAAGGGCCACGGGTTCTGTAGCCCGCTGCCAATTGGGGGCTGATCAAAGGGTTGATCAATTCGTTGCTACGGCGATCGCACCAAAATCTGGCGATCGCACTAAACTAAAAGCGCCCCGCTACGAATCTGTGGCGGGGCGGTCTTTAGGGTTTCAGATTTCGAGACTTTTGAGGGGTCTCTTCTTCAGTTCGCTCTGACTTGATGTTCAGATGATTTGGTGGCGGGGAGCGGATTTGAACCACTGACCTTCGGGTTATGAGCCCGACGAGCTACCAGACTGCTCTACCCCGCGGCGCGAATTCAAATATAACCGGAAGCCCTAGAAAAAGCAACTACTTTCTGAAAATTTTCTCCCGCGCCACCCACAAGGGCGCAAAGGGGGGCTGAAAAAGCTGAAAAAACGTTGAGCGAACGGTTTGAGCAAACGGTTCAACCAGACCCAGCCTTAGCCGCGATCGGCTCCATCCGCCCACCGGTCAACTGAGCGATCGCCCCAACCGCCGGTCAAAACATGTCGAGATCGTCTACCTGCACAATTTCGCCATTGAACAATTGCGCCAAGCTGCGGGCACTGCGGGCCACCAAGTCATCGGGCTCCGGTGGCGGGGGTGGCCCCGCTGGCGAAGGGGGCGAAACGGATTGGGGAGATGCGGCGGGGGGCAGTTGGGGCGATCGCACAGGGCGATCGGGGGCGAGGGGCCGGGCCGGGGCCGGCAGGGGATTCGCAGCGGGAGCTGTGGGCAACAGGGCTGGGGATGCGGTGGGCGGGGGAGCCACCCTAGTCGCGATCCCACCAAACCCGCCCGCCGTTGGGTTCGCGGCCGTAGTCGGCATCGGATTCGGGTTCCGGGCTGGGCTCGGGGGCGGGGGGGGCGTTCCCCTGGGTGGATTTTTTGGGAAGGACGCGGGCGCGCTGGTCTGGGGGGGCATCACCACATTGGCCCGAATCGCAACCGTGACGCTCCGTTGCAGGTGCTGCTGAAAGGCCGTTTCGATCGCCTTGGTGCGGGACTCAAACTTGGCAACCCAACTGGGCGGAATCCCCACGACGGCGTTTTGACCATCAAAGGACAGCAGTTGCCCCATCTGCGACAACATCATCTTGGTGGCCGGGGGTTGCACATGTGCCAAGGTCGCTTGCCACAGTTGATCCAGCTCCGCAGAAGCGGGAACCGGCGCGATCGGGCTGGGTTCCGGTGCAAAGGTTTCATCGGGCCCAGCGCTGACCGGGGCCGGCTCGGGAACGGGAGTGGGCACGGGGGCCGGTTGGGAAACAGCGGCCACCGGAGCGATCGCCGCCGGAACCGTTGTTACGCTTGGGGGAGTTGCGGTGGGGGTGCTTGTTGCGATCGGGGCTGGAGCCACACCTCCCATGGACTGCAACAAACCAATCAACTGCATCAGCGCGGCTGGATTCGTTTGGGCCCATTGGGTCACGCCCTGGGCAAATTGGGCGATCGCCCCCGAATCTAGCCCCAACTGGGCCAACAGAGTCGAGAGCGGATCGCTCGACGCAGGAACCGCAACGGGCGCGATCGGGGCCGGCACAGGAGCCGGAAGCGCGATCGGGGCGATCGGGCGAGGCGGCATCGGAGCCACCGACCCAACAGCCCCTACCGAAGCCACCGCCCCCGGCAACAGCCCCATCAAAGTCACCTCCAACCACAACCGAGGCTGGGTGGAGTTTTTCAGTAGCGATTCGCCGGTTTTGAGGTACTGCTGCCCATGCAAGATCCAGCTCAGTTCCTGACTGCGGGCAAATTCACAGAGTTGCTGCCAAGTTGGCTCCGTCAGGGCCACCAAATCACCCCGATCGGGCGCAGTCTTCGCAATCAGCAGATCTCGATAGAAACTCGCCAAATTTTGCAGCACGATCGTCGGTTCCCGCCCCCGATCCATCAGCCGCCGCAAACAATCCACCGCCCCTTCCGCATCACCCGCCGCCAAACTGGACACCAAAGCCAGCAAATCTCGCTCCGGCACAGCCCCCACCAGATCCCAAACGGCCTCCACCGTCACCCCCGTGGGAACCAGGCTTAGTTGATCCAGCAGGCTTTCCGCATCGCGCAAGCCCCCCTGTGCAATTTGGGCCACCAGGGTCAACGCTTCCGGCACAATCTCGATCGACTCCTGTTGGGCGATCGTCCCCAAGTGGCTCACCATGTCCACCAGGGGAATCCGCCGAAAGTCAAATCGCTGACAACGAGAAATAATCGTCGGCAAAACCCGCTGCGGATCCGTCGTGGCCAACACAAACACCACGTGGGCCGGCGGTTCCTCCAGGGTTTTCAGCAGCGCATTGAACGCCGCGCCCGACAGCATATGCACCTCGTCCAGCACATAAACCTTGTAGCGGCATTGCACCGGGGCAAATTGGGCCCGCTCAATCAGCTCCCGGATGTTGTCAACCCCCGTATTGCTGGCTGCGTCAATTTCCACCACATCCAGCGCCCGCCCCTGCGTAATTTCCACGCAAGTTTGGCAATGGCCGCAGGGTTCCGCCGTGGGCCCCTCACTGCTCAGGCAGTTGAGCGATTTCGCCAAAATCCGAGCGCTGGAGGTTTTGCCCGTTCCCCGAGGCCCCGCAAACAGGTAAGCCGGCGCAATTCGATTCTGCTGAAGCGCGTTGGTCAGCGTTTGGGCGATCGCCTGTTGGCCCACCAAGTCGGCAAACCGTTGTGGGCGATATTTGTGGTGCAGCGGTTCGTAGGGCATGGCTAGGAGCGGGTCAATGAAGCGACCAGACAGCCATCTTATAAAACAACCGCTGTGAAAATCGCCTCCTGCCAGATTCCGTCCCCTGTGGCAATGGTGGGAGAAGCGACGTTCAACCGCTGACGGTCTCAGGGTTTGGCTTGGGCGCTCTCCTCATCGCTTGACACGAATCGACCCTCGGAGATCTTGCGGATCGAAGGGCGCATGGCGATGTGGCCCCACAAGAATCGATTTTCCCACGCCAGGTAGGGGCGTACCGTTGTACGCCCTCCAACCGGGTCGATCGCTTGACACGAATCGACCCTCGGAGATCTTGCGTATCGGAGGGCGCATGGCGATGTGGCCCCACAAGAATCGATTTTCCCGCGCCGGTAGGGGCGTACCGCTGTACGCCCTCCGCCAGGATTGATCGCCTGAACCGAATTGGTTTGCGGAGATCTTGCGTATCGGAGGGCGCATGGCGATGCGCCCCTACGGATTGGGTAGGGTGGTGAGTTGTTGTAGGAGGGATTGGGTGAGGGGGTGGTCGGAGAGTTCGGCGGTGCGATCGGCTTTGATGACTTGTTTCAAGAAGGCTCGAAATTGTTCTTGAGCCTTTTGAGTGTCAGGATGCCCATCACCCAAACTTCGACTGAATACGTCTAAGCAGCAAAGGTATCCAGGCTCTGCAAGCTCAAATTTTTGTTGTGCACGGTGTAAGTCTGCTAAACCCCAAACCGTTATAGCGGTGTCGGGATGGTCGGCTCCCAGCAATCGCTCATAGATTTCCAGCGATCGCCGGTAGAGGGGTTCCGCCGCCTCGTACCGTCTCTGGGAATAGTAGAGTAATGCCAAGTTGTTGAGGCTTTGGGCAGTGTCGGGATGGTCGGCTCCCAGCACTCGCTCACGGATTTCCAGCGATCGCCGGAAGAGGGGTTCCGCTGCCTCGTACTGTCCCTGGGATTCATAGAGTCCTGCCAAGTTGTTGAGGCTGGTGGCGGTGAAGGGATGGTCGGCTCCCAGCAATCGCTCACGGATTTCCAGCGATCGCCGGTAGAGGGGTTCCGCTGCCTCGTACCGTCCCTGAGATTCGTAGAGTGCTGCCAAGTTGTTGAGGCTTTGGGCAGTGTTGGGATGGTCGGCTCTCAGTACTCGCTCACGGATTTCCAGTGATCGCTGGTAGAGGAGTTCTGCTGCCTCGTATCGTCCCTGGTAATGGTAAAGTTCTGCCAAGTTGTTGAGGCTGGTGGCGGTGAAGGGATGGTCGGCTCCCAGCACTCGCTCATAGATTTCCAGCGATCGCCGGTAGAGGGGTTCCGCGGCCTCGTAACGTCCCTGGCATGAGTAGAGTAATGCCAAGTCATTGAGGCTGTCGGCAGTGGCGGGATGGTCGGCTCCCAGCACTCGCTCACGGATTTCCAGCGATCGCCGGAAGAGGGGTTCGGCTTCAGGATAGCGTCCCTGCGACCAGTAGAGTCCTGCCAAGTTGTTAAGGCTTTCGGCAGTGTGGGCATGGTCGGCTCCCAGGACTTGCTCTCGGATCGCCAGCGATCGCCGGTAGAGGGGTTCCGCTGCCTCGTAACGTCCCTGGCATGAGTAGAGTAATGCCAAGTTGTTCAGGCTGAGGGCCAGGTTTTCCGATGGTTCCTGGGTGTCGTAAATAGCGATCGCCCGTTGGAAATAGTCCTCAGCGGGGATCGCTTCCCCCGTCCCCCGGCCTGCTTTGTAGCGATCGGCATAGCGATCGCCCAACTGTCGCAGCAGATCCGCCACGGCCAGGCTGGTCGGCCCCAATTCAGCTTCGGCAGCAGCTAAAGAAGCTTCTAGATCGGCGATTGATAGCCCCACCGGATCGGCACTGTCCGAGGGCAGCGACTCAAGGCGATCGGGACGGATCTCTGATGAAGTAGCCGCTTCCTGAGCCACCACCGCAAACAAAAACACGCCATCCCGCCAGCTCCAAAAGTCCGGTGCTTTTCTCGGCAACTCTGGCCAGACCTGTGATGGCAACCACAAAACAATCGGGAGCGCCAACTCCCGCAAGGCTTCCCGCGTCCATTGCAAATAGCCCAGGAACTTCTCGATCGGCTCGGGGCCCGTCAGCCCCAACGACTCCGCCCCCACCACCGTCACCAGGCTGGGCAACGCCGACCCCGCCTCCGCCAAGGCCAGGCTGACGGCACGGTGCAAGCTGGGGTCTTGGGCATCCAGCCGGGCCCGCAGGGGTTGCGCCTGGCCCGCCAACTCGGATTCGTAGCGCTCAATCCAGGCCAACCGTTGGCGATCGTGGTCGCACCGAGCCAACAAAACCTGCAATTGCCCCAGTCCCATTTCCAAGGAGGCAACGAGGCGATCGTAGGTGCGATCGTTTTCGGGGGTGATTTCTGGGCGATCGTCAGGGTTCATCCGCCAATCCGCTGCTCAATTCGCAACTGATCAATCAACAAAGGATGCACATCGTACCAACTTTCTTTGTTGCGATATTCGATCACATACAAGCTGTGCAAGAGATTCAAAAACTCATCGGCTTTTGGATCATCGGGCTGATAGTTGAAATAGGTTTGCTCCAGAATTTCGCGATCAGATTTGCCAAGGGTAATCGACATTTCATTGCGGAGCGAATCCAACGCCTCTTGCAAAATGGTCTGATCGATTTGAGCTTGGCTAATGTCTGCACCCCGCCGTTGTTGCACACGCAACTCCACCCGCATCAGGCGACAACATTCCTTGGCAATCCGAATCAATTCCCGATTGACTCCGCCACTATAAAGCACAATTTTTTCAGCAACTCCCTCGGCAAACAGGTCTGGCACGACCCGGCGATGGAGAATCTGCAATAGCGTTTGGAACTTATCGGGCACGGGCTGCCCATCGGGCCGGTGACTATCGTTTTTGGCAAACAACTTCAGCACGGGCATCACATAGATATTGGTGCTGGTTTCGGTTTCCAGATGGCTTTTGAGGCGCGTGTCCCGAATGGTGGCGATCGGGATTGTGTAGATCACAATGAAGTTTGGCTCTAGGAGCGACTTCAAATTGCGGTAGAAAATCTCATCAATTTGCGTCAACTCTAGTTTGTCTAGATCATCAATAATCGCCAGAATGGGTTGACCGCTAGCCAGCCGAATTTCGGTAGCAATGTTATTGATCGTATCAATTAGATCACGCAGATCCTTGGAAAATTCAGTTTTGATTTCCTCCCGCATTTTGGCATCGGTCTTCAGCTTGGTTTTGAGCAAGCCAAATAGATCGAAGCCCACTTCTGCCTCGCCACTCACTGATGCTTCTTCAATGTGGGTGCGGGTTTTAAACCAGTTGCGAAAGGCGTTGATCTTGCTGGGGGAAATCGCGATTTTCTCGGCTTCTGCCTTGGCCATCAACTGCACGGCCATGGTGAACAAAATATTGATGTGATTGATTGAGTAGCTTTCAATCAAATCAGCAATTGAGAAAAAGACGGTGAAGTAGCGATCGCGCAGCATCTTGGCAAATTCCGCCAGCACCGTCGATTTGCCGCAGCCGCGATGGCCCGCAAAGATGAATTGATTGTCTGACTCGGTGCTGTCTTCCACGAGCTGCTCCAGTTCCGCCAAGCAGCGATCGTTGTAGCTCACCCCAAAGTTTTTCCAATCTTGGTCGGCCACCAGGGGTTGAAGCTGCAAGTTTTGGAAGGCTTTTTGGAAGGCCTCGGAACGGGCAAGGCTGGCCGAAGATGCTTCAGACATGGGAAACCACAGACGAAATAACGGGCGAGAGACCGGGCGATCTGCCCTTGGGTTAATCACCCCAGCCGATGGGGGCGATCGTCGCCATTGTGCCACAGGGGTGCTGGTCAGAATTAGCCTGCTTTATCCTCACCATGGGCTTGGGTCAATCATAGCCCGCACCGGTTGCTGAGTTCTTGCGGGCGCTTGGGCAGGGGATCAGCGGCCGCCAACCGATCGCCGAAGACGGAACCATGGGACAAATCGATCGAGATTTTGCGGAAGATCGGCGCTTGTGTTAAACCGCTAGAGGGTTAATCAACCGGAAATTGGCGCTTAGGAGCTTGGGGATGGCAAAACGATCGAACGAAGGCACCGTCGCAGCCCCCGTTTCGCCAATGCCCGATCGCCCCGCTTCTGGGGTTTATGTGGTAGTGCATGGGCATTTTTATCAACCCCCGCGCGAAAATCCCTATTTGGAGGCGATCGTGCGGCAGCCCAGCGCAGCCCCTTGCCACGATTGGAATGAGCGGGTTTATCGGGAATGCTATCGACCCAATGCCTTCGCCCGAATTTTTAATGATTCGGGGGCGATCGTGGGGTTGGTGAACAATTTTGAGTGGATGAGCTTTAACGCGGGGCCAACGCTGCTGAGCTGGTTGGAGCGGTTTGACCCGGCCACCTATGCCCGAATTTTGGAGGGCGATCGCCTGAGCGCGGCTCGGCTGGGGGGCCATGGCAACGCGATCGCCCAGGTCTATAACCACATCATCATGCCCCTGGCCAATCGGCGGGATAAGCAAACCCAGGTGCGATGGGGCGTGGCGGATTTTCGATCGCGCTTTGGTCGATCGCCCGAAGGCATTTGGTTGGCGGAAACAGCCGTGGATTACGCCACCCTTGATGTGCTCATCGACGAGGGCATTAAATTTGTGATTTTTGCCCCATCCCAGGCCCAGCGCTGCCGACCGCTGCCCACGGAAGCCGATCCGGAGCCGGATTGGGTGGATGTGGGATCGGGGCAAATTGACCCCACTCGGTCTTATCGGTGTTTTGTGCCTAAGGGAGGGGAACCGGAGCCAATCGACCCGGCAGCGCCTTCGGATCCGGCGGCCACCTTGGCCCGCGATCGCTACATTGATCTGTTTTTTTACGATGGGCCAATTTCCGGCGACATGGGTTTTGGGGATGTGCTGACCAGTGCCGCTTCCTTTGCCGATCGGTTGGGATCGGCGGTGCGGGCCGATCGCCCCAGCCAGGTCATTTCCGTGGCCACCGACGGGGAAACCTTTGGTCACCACAAGCGCGATAAGGAAAAGTGCTTGGCCTATGCCCTCAGCATGGAGTTTCCGGGGCGAGGCTGGTGTACCACCAATTTTGCCCATTACCTAAGCCTGCACCCGCCGGAGTGGGAGGTGGCCATGAAGCCGGTGACGGCCTGGAGCTGCTCCCACGGGGTCGATCGCTGGCAGGATGATTGCGGTTGTGGCGGCGGCGGCGGCTGGCATCAGCGCTGGCGGCGACCGTTGCGGGACAGTTTGAACTATTTGCGCGATCGACTGGTGGCGGTGTTTGAACGCTATGCCACACCACTGCTGCGGGATCCTTGGCAGGCCCGCGATGAATATATTGAGTTGGTTTTGGATCGATCGCCCGATCGGATGACAGCATTTTTGGAACGTCATCGGGCCCGCCCCCTGTCAGCCCAGGAGCGAATCGATGCCCTGCGGTTGCTGGAAATGCAGCGCCATGCCCTGTTGATGTTCACCAGTTGCGGCTGGTTTTTTGAGGAAATCTCTCGCCCGGAAGGGGTGCAGATTTTGCGCTATGCCAGCCGGGCGATCGAGCTGGCGGCCGAAGTGGCCGGCGTGAATTTGGAGCCGGACTTTGTGGCCCAACTGGCAGCGGCCCCTAGCAACGTGCCGGAATTTGGCGACGGGGCGGAGGTTTATCGACAGTTGGTTTTGGATGATCATGTCAGTTTTGAGCAGGTGGTGGCGGCCCACGCGATCGGCTCTTTGATTCCCAACCAACCACGCCAAAGCCGAGCCTATTGCTACACGATCGAACAGCAGGATTACCAACTGCAACGGCTGGGATCCCTGGCTTTGGCCGTGGGCGAGTTGGTGGTGACTTCGGATATTGCGGGCGAGTCTGCCCATTTTGTCTTTGGAGCCTTGCACTTGGGCGGTTGGGATTTTCACTGTTGTGTGCAGCCGTTCCAAGGCCGATTAGCCTACAGCAAGCTGAAGGAGCGGCTGTTTGCGGCGTTGGAGTCTGCCAGTGCGGCCCAGGTGGTCTTGGCCCTGAGTGCCACCATGGGCGGCCAGTCCCGGGGATTTGCCTTGGCGGATCTCTGTGCGGAGGATCGCGATCGGCTGATGCGGGTGCTGGTACAGGAAACAACGGCAAGGCTGGATACGCTGTACGATCGCGCCTATCGTGACAACTGCGGGATCATGACCCGGTTCTATCGAGATGCGCTGCCGGTTCCCCGCGAATTACAGGTGGCGGCGGAGTTGGCCTTGGGTCAGCGGGTGTTGGCCTTGGTGCAGCGGTTGGCCGGCGAGTTGGAAACTTGGCCCTTGGCAGCGATCGAGGCCGGGCCGGGAACGCTAACGGAGTTGGAAGCGGTGGCCGCCGAAGCCCAGCGCCTCCACTGTCAATTGGATGGGCTGGAAATTGCCCCTTGGATTACGCGGGCGATCGGGCGGTTGCTGGAACGGGCATTGGGCTTGGTGGAAACGGAACTGAGCGGGCATCCTGCCGCTGACCCAGAACAGTCCCTGGGCGGGTTCCGGGTGGCTGTGGATGCGATCGAGCGACTCACCAGCCTCAGCCGATCGCTTCAACTCACCTTAGATCTAGATTTGGTGCAGGAGCGGCTCTTTTTCTGGTGGCAGGGTTCCATGGCCGCCGCGCCCTTGGATGATCGGTGGTTGGGCTGTTTGGGGGATTTGGGGCAGGCCCTGGCCGTGCGGCTGCGACCGGGCCCCTACAGTAATTTGCTGATCGATCGTCCCCGATCATCTTGAGCCAATTGGCAGCAATCTGAATCGATCAGGGGCAATCCGAGGCGATCGCCCCA
Organism: Limnothrix sp. FACHB-406; assembly: GCF_014698235.1. NCBI lineage: Bacteria > Bacillati > Cyanobacteriota > Cyanophyceae > Pseudanabaenales > Pseudanabaenaceae > Limnothrix > Limnothrix sp. FACHB-406. The sequence continues at coordinate 37,843 of NZ_JACJSP010000006.1, forward strand.
AGTCTAATCCCGTCGGGCAGCCGTGCATCCTAACCCGGATCGCAAAAATCTCGGAAATACCGGAGATATCAGAGGTCTATTCTGCTTTTGTGGCGGCGGTTTTCAGTATCATAAAGGGCGGTCAAAATGTCAGCCCTATGACCTACAACCCTCGGATTCAGGATCTACCCGCCACAGAACGCCCCCGGGAGCGGTTGGCAGCCTTTGGCCCCCGCAGCCTCTCGAATGCGGAACTGTTGGCCATTTTGTTGGGCACGGGCCAAGGGCCGGGCAAGCTCTCGGCCGTGGGGTTGGGGCAACTGATTTTGCAAACCTTGGGGGGCGATCGCCAGGATCCGCTAGCCGTCCTGCGCGATGCATCCTTGGCGGAACTGACCCAAATTCACGGGGTGGGGGATGCCAAGGCGACGGCAATTTTGGCGGCAGTGGAGTTGGGCAAGCGGATTTTGCAAACCCGACCGCTCGATCGGGCCGTGATTGACACCCCAGCCGCCGCCGCCGCTGCCCTCAGTCAGGATTTGATGTGGCAACCGCAGGAACGGTTTGCCCTGTTGTTGTTAGATTCCAAAAATCGACTCCTAGCCACCCAAGTCCTGACGATCGGGACGGAAACCCAAACCCTGGCCCATCCTCGCGATATTTTTCGGGAGCTGATTCGTCAGGGCGCTGCCGCCTGCATTGTGGCTCACAATCACCCCTCGGGCGACCTAACCCCCAGTCCTGAGGATTTGACCCTCACGGAGCAGCTTTTGGCAGGGGCCCATTTTCTGGAACTGCCGCTGTTGGATCATTTGGTGGTGGGCTATGGGGAATTTCGCAGCCTGCGCGAGACCACCGATCTTTGGGCCGCCTATCCCGCCATGGGCTAAGGGGGCTAGCTCAAGGTTGGGCGGGTGGCTCCGGCGTTTCGGGATTCTCCGGGGGATCTTCCGGCGGGTCAAAGGTGGGCCCATCCCAAGCACTCGACCAATAGACCCGACCGCCGCCGGTCATTGGTTTGGCCGGTTGCCAGCCGTTCAGCATCTCTTGCAGAGCATCCAAAGAGATCGATCGAGTCTCCCGCAGCTTGTGCCAAACCGATCGCGACAGCAGCAAGGAATGCTCAAATCGCTCGGCCCCAATACTTTCCAGATAGGCTTCCCGCTCCGGCTGGTAGTCCGCAGAAGCCAGCAAGAGGGGCAAATCGGGATTGAGCGATCGGGTAATCCGCGCCATTTGGGCCATCAACTCGGGATAGAGCCAGGTATAGGCCGGATGCACGGTTAACTCCGCCCGGTGGGGCAGCGCTGCATATCGGTGCGATCGCACTTGGAAATAGCCGATCGCGGCCTTCCGTTGGGGTTCAAACACATAACCCATCGTGGTTTCCAGCCCATCCATCCGCTGCCGGGTGTCCGCCAGGGCCGCCAACCAATCCGCCTTGAAGTCATCCACGCGCAAATCAAAGGTCTGGCGCACATGGGGGGGCATGGCCGCCGTATCCAGTTGATACAGCAAGGGCGCATCGGCATTCCCCACCGGCATCAGGTTGGGCAAGTCCGGTTCCCGCTCCGCCAGGGCTGTGAGGGCGGCCGGCGGAATAGACCAATAGGTTAACTGGGCGATCGGCTGGAATCCGTTTTGGCGATAGAGCGCCAGGGCATCTTTGCCATGCACATTCACCTCCAGCATCCAGGTGCGTGCTTCCCAAATGGTTTCAAAGCAGTAGCGCAACAGCTCGGAGCCGATGCCCTGGCTGCGACATTCCGGCATCACAGCCACCTGCTTCACACGCCAAGTGCTGCGCGATCGATTCACGGGCATCACTGCGATCGCCCCGCAAACCCGCCGATCGCGCTCGGCCACGCTGGCCCGTAACCGTCGCTGGCTGGGGGCCAGCATCTCCATCAGTGCCGATAAGCCATACCAAGTGCGCAGCCGCGGCCAATCCACCCCTGCCGTTTCCAGGGGGCTTCCTAGCCCGTCAAAGTCCGCTGAGTCCGCCGCAAGCTGGGCGATCGCATCCAAATCGCGATATTGGGCCCCTCGCAGGACAAGATCGGCATTTTGAGGCAAAAAAGCAGGCATCGCGCAGCCGCTCCCACATGGCAGGTTGCTCCTACTGTAGCGGTTTTGATTCCCAGGTGGGGTAACCGTTGGCGAATCCCGATCGTCAATCCCAAACGCCAGTGCTGCGATCGGGGCTAGGGCCTTAATTTTCGGGTGAGTAATTCAGCCCCTTCCTTAACCGCTATTCAAGCCGTTGGATTGATTATTTTCGATTTTGCACTTTCGGTTTCTGATTCAAGAATCGCCTGATTCTTTATTCGTCAACATTCCAATTTTCAGTGATTAACATCCAAATTCTTAATTGTCACAAGCTTTCAAAACCAGGAAATTCAACACCCTGATTCGTTGCTTCAAGTAGTTGCAAACCTGACAGATTGATAACTGGCCCACCCCAGGAAACCAACCGAGAACCGCAGTTGTCTGATAAAGCAACTGAGAAGGAAAACCTCGGAATTCAATCGGGTTTGGGAATTTTGAAATACTCGGCTCCGTCAAGATTTGCCAGTTTTTCAACTGTCCATCCCTCCGATCTCCGGATTTTAAACCCCTTTTCAGAAGTATGCAAAGAAGCGCACAGAATGCTTCTCTCAGAATTTTTCAGGGGATTCTTGATCGGGTTCCCCCTCGCTCCTCAGGATTTAAAACCATGCTGAATCGCAATCGCTGGAAAGCCGCCGCCGCTCTGTTGATGACCTTCGGAATGAACGTCACCACCATCACCCCGATGCTGGTTGCCCCTCTGGCTGCCCCTGCTCCGGCCGTGGCCCAAACCATTTCATTCCCTGATGTACCTGCCAATCATTGGGCCAGTGATTACATCCGCGCGCTGGTTTCTCAAAACATTTTGGCGGGTTTTCCCGATGGCACTTTTCGCCCCGATGCACCGGTCACGCGGGCAGAATTTTCAGCCATGTTACGCAAGGTTTATCAACGGGGCAGCATCCGCAGCGCGATCAATTTTGTAGATGTGCCCAGCAGCCATTGGGCCTATGATGCCATTCGCCGCGCCTATGAAATGGGCTTTGTTTCTGGTTATCCCGATGGCATCTTTTTGCCGGAACAAAACATTCCGCGTGAGCAGGTTTTGGTGGCGTTGGCAAATGGTTTGAACTATCAAGCAGCGGCTCCCACGGAACAGGTTTTAGGCAACTTTGCGGATAGTGGGGCCATTTCCAATTTTGCCCGCGGCCCGATCGCGGCAGCCACTGAAAAACGGATGGTGGTGAACTATCCGAACGTCAGCTATTTGAACCCTGGACGCAATGCCACCCGAGCGGAAGTGGCGGCTTTTCTCTACCAAGCCTTGACCAGTGAAGGGCGAGTGGCGGCTCTGAGTTCGCCTTATATTGCCAATGCTCAAACCGTGGCCACCAACTATCGGATTGCGGCGGGCACATCCCTGCCTGTGAGCTACATGAAGGAAAAAATCCTGCTGATGCCGGATGAAACCTTGCCGGTGACTTTTAATGTGCGCAACAACATCACCACCACCACGGGCCAGGTGTTGATTCCGGCGGGCAGCCAAGTGAAGGGAAATCTGCGGCCGGCCGGCGACAAGGCGACACAGTTTGTGGCGCAGGAAATTGTGATGCCCGATGGTTCAACGCGCTCCCTGAAGGCCACGTCCAGTGTGATTACAACGACGGAAACGGTGCGCAAGGGGGCTGATTTGGGTCGGTTGCTGAAGAATACGGCGATCGGGACGGCGGCGGCGGCGGCCATCTCGGCGGTGACGGGCGATCGGGCGATCGCCACGGAAGAGTTGCTGATCGGTGCGGGTGGCGGTGCGCTCTTGAGCCTAATCGAGCGGTTCTTGGGTCGCAACAGCATCGATGTGCTGGTGGTGCAACCGGAAACGAATCTGAACCTGACCCTCACGGATGATTTTGTGGTGGCGGCTCGCTAGGCGGGAAGTCCGCAAACCCGGCAGCGGGACTGAGACCCTGATTCAGAGCGTTCTCAGTCCCGTTGAGAGCATCCCGTTGAGCGCGATCGAGCGCCATGGCCCTTAGCTTGCGGGTTGCGGTTTCGATTTGGCTTCCAAATCTTCCAGGCGCGATCGCAGGGTTTGGTTGTCTTTTTTCAGTTGATCTAACTCTTGGCGTACCTGATCCAAGGCGCGATCGGAACCCGCATTGTGCTGCACTCGCTTCACGGCTTCTTCTGCCATCCGACGCACGCGGCCATCGGGCGACTGGCTGGCCAACCCTTGCAAAATCCCGATCGCCTTGGTGGTTTCCAGTTGTCCCAAGGCCGCCACCACCGCCACTTGGGTTAGGAAAAAGCTCTCGCGGGCGTAGGTTTGCAGCCCATTCAAAACCCGATCGACCGCTGGGGCTTCTTGACCGTTGGCCACTGCGCCCAGGGCCCGAATGGCCGCCAAGCGCAGGGCCTGGGGAATGCCCGGTTGGCTGGTTTCCAAAATCAGTTCCAGGGCGGCGGCGGAGGTTTTGAGGGCGCTCAGGCCACTGATGGCCCCTGATCGGACTACTTCATTCCAGCCCGATCGCTTTTTCAGGGCAGATTTGAGCAGCGTAATCGCCCGATCGGCCAAGGCCGGTTGGGCAGACGCGATCGACCCGATGGCCGCCAAGGCCGCCGACTCGGTGGAATAGCTGGCATCACCCTTTTTGGCGATCGGCTCCAGCACCGAATAAGCCGCCTCGGTTTTGAGGGAAGCAATGGCCTGAATTACCGATCGACGCACGCGGGGATCCGAATCCTTCAGCCCTGGCTTCAGGGCCGCCAACACCCCGTCCAAGCCAATGGTGGCCAGGTTATCGGCCACCTCGGCACGCACCCCCCAGAAGCGATCGCGGGTCAGGGATTGGGCCAAAGCATTCAAGGCCTCCAGCGTGCCTTTTTGGGCGATCGCTTTAGCCGCAAACACCCGGGCGATCGGGTCAGGATCAAACTGCAATTGGGCTTTCAATTCCGGCAGCGGATAATCTAGCTCCACCGTTTTGAGCCAATGATTCCCCGGATCAAAACTGACGAAATCTGGTTTTTGCTCCAAGGGGAAATAGAAGGTTTGTTCCCGATCGTGAATGGCCAGCTTCACGGTTTTGAATGTGACCTTGGGGGCGGGGGCTGACGCTTTTTTTGACTTTTTCGATTTCGGAGTGGGGCTGGCTGCTTCATAGCTGAGGGTTGCAAAGGCCACCGGAATTTTTAAATTAAACAGCGTCTCCAAATCCCCTTCCTTAGCTTGGGTTTGAATCACGGTCAATTTTGCAATGTTATTTTCCCCATCCCAGCTATAGGCAACCTTGAAATCAGGATGGCCTCCTCGAAACACATACTGATCAAACAGAAACAACAAATTGCGACCCGTTGTCTGTTCAATGGCTCGCAAGAGGTCGATCGTTTCGATGGCACCAAAGGCATGATTTTTGACAAATGTTTGAATTGATTTCCAAAACAAATCATCGCCCAATTCCTGATGCAGCATGTGATAAACACAGCCGCCCTTTTCATAGGTATGGCAATCATAAAGTTCGATCGGCTCGCGATAAACATGGGTCACCATGGGCCGCCGGTAGCGCCGCCGATCTTCCCCTAAATAGGCCCGTTGATCACCCAGGCGATAATAGGCCGCTTCCTCCGATCCATATTCATGCTCAGTCCAGAGGGTTTCGGAATAGGTAGCCATGCCTTCTTTCAGCCAAGCATGAGACCAATGCTTAATGACCAGCAAATCACCAAACCACTGGTGAGCCAGCTCATGAACCACCAAAGCTTCGGAATTGCGATTATCGATCGCCGCTCGTTCATCTAACAAACAGCGATCGGTTAACAGGGTCATGGAGGTGTTTTCCATACCCCCGAAAATGAAATCCTCCATGCAAGCTTGTCCATACTTGCTATAGGGATAGTCATAGTCAAATTTTTCGCTGAGAAAATCCATCATCGCGGGCGTTTTGCCCATGGTGCGCTGGGCTTCCGAAGCCCGATTCTGAGCGGTGTAATAGCTCACAGGTCGGCCGCGCCACTCATCCTTAATCTCTGCGAAATCTCCCACAGCCAGGGTAAACAGATAAACCGGATGAGGCTGTTTTTGATGCCAATGGTAAGTGGTGGTTTTGCCCTTAGTGGTCTGATTAATCAGCTCTCCATTTGAGAGCACCAGCAAACCACTGGGCACTTGCACTTGCATTTCGGAGGTGCAGAGTTGCCCTGGAAAATCAAAGCAGGGAAACCAAAACCGAGAATCTTCGTCCTCGCCTTGAGTCCAAACCTGCACATTTTTATTGGGATAGTCCGCCGTGGGCTGCACAAAATAAATGCCTCGTTGGGGACGATCTAATTGATAGTCAATGACTAATTTAAAGAGGTGATTGCGCTGGGTTGGTTCCGCAAGGGTAATAGCTAATTTTTTGCCGTCATACTCAAATTTTTGGGCGGTTTTGCCCACTCGTACCCCTTGAATTTGCATCGCCACCGCATCTAATTCCAGGCGATCGACTCCATCTTGTACGGGCAACAGGTCGATCGAGCAAGTTCCCGTGACCTGGCAATTGGGAATATCCAACACCAAATCAAGGGCCACATGTTGCGTGCGCACCGGGCGATCGGGGAGATAGTGGGGCTTGGCTCCGGGAAGTTGAAACGATCGCGCTTCATCTGCACTCAAACCCCAAAATGCTTCCAAAAACCGATTCCGCGACATGGTGGATTGCCCCTAACGATGATGGACTAGCGAAAAATTGCTGACCAATTGAACAATTCGAGCCAGCCTGATAAATTATTGATGGTCTTGGGCGCGAAATTATTGGTTCATTCCAGACTCGCCGTAGTTATTTTTAACATAACCATCGAGAAATGACTGCGTTTAATCCCTAGAAGTCTATGATATTTGCCCAAAACTCAAAACAAGTAGGCTATCATCTCTATAGTCTGGTGTTAAATCACAGGGGTAATCAGGTGAGATCAAGTAACTTACTAGGATTATAATTTTGCTTTTTTGATTTAGTAGAAATCAACTAATATTCAATATCGGCTCTTAAAAATCGGCTCTTAAAAAGTTATTGACTCTTAAAAAAATGTGGATCAATTTTATTTTTAATTTCAAATTGAATTTCAAATCCGAAATCTATTCAAGCCATTTTATTAGCTTACATCATTCGTTGACAATATCCATCAATCATAGACAAAGATGAGCTTTGCAACCTATCTTCATCTTCAATCGTTCAACCTTTCCAAGCCACTCAACGATATTACATTCGGCAGATACTCATTGCCCTATTATCAGCAAGTTTGCCAAGCCCTTGCTCAAAGCTGTTCACAATATCAGTCCTTGCCCCTTAGAAAAGCTCAGTTAGCAGACTATGCCAGTGTTCATAGTCAAGCCTATCTGAAAAAGCTAATTCTGAAAGCGCTTGATCGCCCATTGGATCAGGCCAGCCTTGCGCTGCCAGCTATTGGTTCTGACTGTCAGGGACTTGAGTATGCGATTCCAGGCTATCTATATGGCTTGGGCGGTATGCTAGAGGCCCTTGATTGGATGAAACAGGGCATTCTTCAGCGAGCTTATTGCTTTAGTATGGTTGGTCATCATGCCCATCGTGAATGGGGTCATGGATATTGTTTACTTAATCCTTTAGCGGCAGCAGTACGTTATGCCCAACTGAATGGTTTCGCCAAGGTCATTGTCATTGATTGGGACATTCATCATGGTGATGGCACTCAAGAAATTTTCAGCCATGATTCATCTGTTTATTGTATTAGTATTCATAGCACTGTAGATATTTACATGGCCAAGGCTTCTGGTCTTCAGTGGGGAACTACAGAACAAGCTGATCGCGTGGGTCATTGCAATATTCCAATTATTCCCAAGAATTTTCCGCGCACTGCGCTTGCAGAAGACGGTTTAGGTGGTGAATTTTATGAGGGCAAGGAAAGTATTAAGGTATTTCAAGAACGGTTAAGTCATTTACCATGGAAACCTGATTTGATCACTATTTTCTCAGGATATGACTCTCATCGAAAAGACTGTGGAGAAGATACAACCAACTGGACTAATGAAGACTTTGTACAATTGACTGAGATCACCTTACGAGTTGCCCACCATTTTAATTGTCCGGTGCTATCTTGTCATGGTGGAGGATATCGATTACCGACTACAGTATCGGCAGCTAGTGATCATATAAGCACTCTAGCCAAGTATTTAATTTAGTGGTGAACAACGACTTTAAACAGATTGAAATATAGCCTTTATGACAGATTCTAAAATTGCTGCTTCTATCAATAATCTCTTTCAAAATCTCCCGATCGAGTTACCCGAAGAGATCTTTGAGACGATTTTGCAAACTCCCGAGATCAAAATTGAGCGAATTTTATCGAAGGGACATCGATCGGAACCCGAATTCTGGTACGACCAAGCGCAATCCGAATGGGTTTTGGTGCTTCAAGGTCGTGCCCATTTGGAACTACCGGAAGGCAAGGTTGAGCTAAAGCCTGGCGACTATTTCAATATTCCTGCCCACCAAAAACATCGGGTTGCTTGGACAGACCCGGATGTGGAAACCATTTGGCTGGCAATTTTTTATTGAAATTTGCGCTCTGATGAGAGGGGATGAATTATCGTTTTTGAGGCTTGATTAGCCCTGAAATTTTGCTTTCAAGATTGCTTTCAAGATCGACTTTTAACCTTAGGTTCTTTTAATTTTGGGTTCTTTTAACTTTGGGCCACAACAACTCGATCGCGCCCGGCCCATTTCGCTTGATAGAGAGCGGCATCGGCCGCTTGCAACAGGGTGGCTACGGTAACCGCATGTTGCGGAAAACTGGCCACCCCAAAGGAGGCAGTAATTGCCCCCAGGGTTTGCCCACCGTGACGCAAGGATAAATACTTCAGCTCTTGGCACATCACCTCCGCCCGTTGCACCGTTTCTTCGAGGGTGGCTCCGGGCAAAATCAGTGTCATTTCCTCGCCACCATAGCGACAGGCGATATCGGAACCTCGGATGCGACTTTGCAGAAATTGCGCCACTTCCTGCAACACCAAGTCCCCGGCATCGTGGCCAAAGGTGTCGTTGAATTGTTTGAAATGGTCAATGTCCAAAATGATCGCCCCGATCGGGGAGCGATCGCGCCGGGCCCGACAAACCGCTTGCTCCAGGGCTTCCTCTAAATAGCGTCGGTTATAGAGACCGGTGAGCGGGTCGCGGATGCTTTGTTGTTGCAGGGTTTCCCGCAATCGCAGGTTGGAAATGGCCAAGGCCACCTGCTCCGCCACGGTGCGGGCGAGCTGTTGTTTTGGAGCTGAAAGGGAATCGTGCTGCGGGGTGCAAAGATACAGCAGTCCGAGGGTTTCGCTTTGGGCCATCATTGGCAAGCAAAGGGATTCCGCTTGGGATCCCAGGGGGTGGGCATGGCGACAGAGCAACCCCGTGTGTTTGTGCTCGGCCCAATGGATGCGGCCACGACGCAGGGCCCAGCAATCATCGGGATAGAACAGGGTTTCCCCGATCGGGTCAGGGCCCCAAGTGGCCACCGCCTCCAGGGCCACGCGGGTCGATTCCAGGGTAAACAGGGCCCCAGAACAGCCGGGAAACAGGGCTTGCACCAGGTCAGCCACGGCGGTGTAGGCTTCCTCCACGGTCACGCAAACCTGTAGGAAATCAATCATTTCACTCAGCAGCGCCATTTCGCGGTTGCGAAACTTCAGCTCCTCAATGCGTCGCTCCAGTTGTTGATTGGTTTCCTGAAGCACCTGTTCGGCCTGCTTGGTTTGGGTCACATCCCGAAAAGTCAGGGTCAGGCCGTCGCCTAATTTCACCGCCGTGAGTTGCAACCAAGCATCGCGGCCGTCAACTTGGGTGATTCGGAGCGATCGACTGAAGGCTTGGCCAGTTTCCACCACCCGCACATAGGCTTCAAAGAGGCCGTCTTGGCGCACAAGGGGCACTTGATCAAGCAGTTGTCGATTCAGCAGTTGATTGCGCGATCGCCCCAGCACCATTTCGGCCGAGGCGTTCACCGCCGTCCACAAAAAGTCCACAATCTGCCCGGCCCCGTTGCGGATCGTGCGCAGGGCAGCAATTCCATCGATCGAACTGTCGAGAATATCCGCCAGTTCCTGTTGGGTGCGGGCCAATTCGCTAATGTCCGTCAGGACTCCCCAAAGGATATCTTCCCCGTTGACTGCGCTGTGGCGCACCGCCCGCACCAGGCCATGAACAATGTTTTGATTGCGGTGCTCAAACCGCTGAATCAGTTGAATGCAGTTGGCCTGGTTCACCTGCACCGCCTGCCGCAGATTGTTCAGGGTCGATCGATCTTCCTCAATGAGCCGCTGTTCCCAAGTGGCCCACTCATCGGCCAACTCCGAGGGGCCATAGCCCAACAGGGCCTTCCACCGAGGCGACAACACCAGGCGATCGGTCGTTAGGTTCCATTCCCAAACCCCATCGTTCACCACTTGGGCAACCCCATCGCCCACTTGTCCCAGGAAATGGGTCAAGCCGGCAGACCAGTAGCCATGCACTGGCTGCGAACAAATTAGCGGGGAATAGTCTGAGTCTGGGGCTGGTTCTGACAACTGACCAGTCAGGCCGCCCCGTTCCACCACCGCTTCCAGCAAAGCCGTACGAGAAATGACCCCCGCAAAAACTCCCTGCTCCTCTAGCAACACTAACCAGGCGCATTTTTGAGCCTGAAACGTGTCCCAAGCGGTTTGCAAATTGGTCTGAGCGGGCAAGGTCACGGGTGGTCTAGCCAGGCTCATGAGGGCAGAGGTGGCCAATTCCCGCTGGGTCGCCACGGCCCAGGCCAGCTCGCTCACCGTCAGCACCCCGATCGGCTTCTCGCCCTGGGCCGTCGGCAACACCAGCACAATCAATTGTGATTCAGCAATCTGCGATGGGTGAATTCCCTGAAGATGCTGCACCATGTCTGCGATAGTTTTGTCCGCTGAAATCACCAGCGCTTGCGTTGCCGCAAGGTAGCCAGCTTCGCCCAGGGACAGGGAACGGACAGCGGGAATAATTTGGTGAGAATCAAGCACAGGATAGGAAAAAGCAAACGCCTGAATCAGTGAAATCGTTTGAATCGTTTTTGGCAGCCGTGATGCAGTGTTTGGGCCGATGGGGCCGGCTGACCATGAGCAACGTCCCCAGCAATCGCTAAGAGGTAAGCGGGCGGCTTGGGGCTAATTGATCACGACTAATATCCAAATTAATATCCAAAATCAGTACTCAAACAGTGCTAGGGCTGTTTATCGCCGCACAGAGCCGCGCGATCACCTGATCCTAACCCATTCATCCCAAGACCCTGATGGATTGCCTGATGCATTTCCCGATGTACTAGATCTCCAGATCTCCGACTAGATGCACGAACTGAGGTGCTCGTTATTGAATCCCCATGGAATCGCCGAATTGAATCACCGACTGGATTACCAGATGGACTACTGGATCAATTGTCGGATGAATCGAGCGGTGGACAGCTTGCAGCAACCACCAAGCCGAGTGGCCAGTCACCACACGGCGGGACTAACCAGCAATCAACAGCTCCGCATTTATTATGAGTGGGTTGGCCCGGTCTTCACCAAGGGTTGTTGATAGTCAGCCCTGTTGTTGAGGAATTGGGGGCGGCAACCCAAGAAAGTTCGCCTCAAAATCCGTATGGATTGATACAAATCACCGCAAGCTCTCTACCAATTGCTAGGATTGCCCTAATGATGGCGGTCGGTATGTGATCAGCGAGGCGGCGTGATGACTGATAATGCGGCCTTTTGGGAGGGCATCGAGCAGGCAAAACAAGGCGACCAAGCAGCGGCGATCGCTTGCTTTGACCAAGCCATTGCGGCGGATCCCCATTGGTCTGAAGCCTATTACCGGCGGGGTTTGGCCTATTTTGATATGGGCCGGTTGCAACAGGCTGCCTTTGACTATTCACGGGCGATCGAACTGGCCAATGATTATCAACCGGCTCTCTATGGCCGAGCCTTGGTTCGTGTGGTTTTGGATCACTTTGATGGAGCGTTGGATGATTTAGCCAGTCTGCTTCAGCTCAATCCCCAAAATCCAGCAGCCCACCAACTGAAGGCAACGGCCCTGCGCAAGCGAGGAGATCTGGCCGCCGCGATCGTCAGCCTGCGCAAGGCGACGGAGCTTTATCTCGATCGCCGCGATCCCGTGGGGGCCCGGCAATGTTTGGATTTACTGAAGCAGCTACAACCCAACGCCAGTCCGCCCGTGCTGACGGAACCGTTGCCCCCGTTTAATGCGCCGCCCACGTTGGCCAGTTTGCAGGCCACCGCCACGGGTGCGTCCACTGCGGGCACATCCAGCACGGGCACATCCAATACAGGTACACCCAATGCGGTCGCACCCGTGGGAGCAATGATGCGCCCAGAAGCCTTCTATGCCCAGGCTTTGAACCGGGCGGAGTCGGGAGATGTGCAGGGGGCGATCGCGGAGTTAGATTGGGCCCTGAAGTTGGATCCACAGGATCCAAAGGCGCTGGCTTGTCGGGCAGCGGTGCGCATTAAGCAAGGCAACTGGCAAGGGGCGATCGCGGATTGCAACCGGGCGATTCAAGGGGGTGGGGCTGATGCCACACTTTACCGTTACCGGGCCAGGGCCAGACTGGAAATGGGCGATCGGGCGGGGGCGTTGACGGATTTAGATCAAGCCTTAGCCCAAGATGACCAAAACCCGCTGCTGTGGTTGGCGCGGGGCGATGCCCAACAGGCACTGGGCAACTACAGCGCCGCGATCGGGGACTATAACCAAGCATTGGAGCTGGGGGGCGATCGGCCCGCCATTTTGCTGTTGCGGGCCCAAGCGGCCGTTCGCCAGGAAAACCTGAAGCAGGCGATCGAGGACTACCAAACCGCCGCCAGCTTGTTTTGCGATCGCAACGACTGGGAACGCTATCGCGCCACCTTGGAACAACTCAAGATGTTGCAGCAGCCGGTGAACCTGTCTCCGGGGTTGCCCCAAAAATCCCAAAATCCCCTTTGGCAGCGGCTGTTGGGGCGGGTTGGCGGCCAGGAAGCGATCGCACAAACCTTGCTCGATCGGGCCCGAGACCATTACCCCAACATGGATGAGGATTGGTATTTGGAAAAGGTGCTCTATGACCTGGAACGGGATGACCTCCCGGAGGATTAGGGCCCGTCGTCAAATCGCCTGAAACCCTGATGACCTCGTTCTTCAAACAATCAGTCGTAGGGGCGAGGTCTCCTCGCCCATTCCCGTGATCCTTGGGTGTTCCCAGGGGTGGATAAGGTTGTGGCGATCGCCCGGGTGAGGGTTGGGAGACCCAACCCCTACGATGATTGGGGCAATGAAAACAGGCCCCAAAGACCCATGATTTCGATTCGCGAAAAGTCTGGGAACTGGCTTTGGGAACTGGCAACGAAAGGGTTGATCAGCTTTCGCCAGCCACAGGGGTTGCGATCGGGGAGAACATAATCGATTCCAGTTGAATCAGCGCCTTGTCTAGGTCGTCGTTCACCACCTGCTGATCAAATTCATCGGCAGCGGCCACTTCCTCGCGGGCCCGGGCCAAACGCCGCTCGATCGCTGCTTCGGCATCTTGGCCACGCGATCGCAACCGTCGTTCCAACTCATCCAACGACGGCGGCAACACAAACACCCGAAACGCCTCGGGAAACGTGGTTTTGACCTGACGCGCTCCCTCTAACTCAATTTCCAACAACACCTGCTCGCCCCGCGCCAGACGCTCCACAATCGGTTGGCGCGGGGTTCCATAACAATTACCGGCAAACTCAGCCCACTCCAGCAGATCACCCGCTTCGGCCATGGCCATGAACCGATCGCGCGACACAAAGAAATAATCCTGCCCGTCCACTTCGCCATCACGGGGCGATCGAGTGGTGGCAGAAACGGATAAATACAAGTCGGGATGGCGTTCGCGTAACAGCTTCACCAATGTGCCCTTACCCACGCCGCTGGGGCCTGTTAATACCGTTAGCGTTCCGTTCGCCATTTGAGTTGCGCGCCGATCTTCAAATGCATTAATACTGGTCTCAAGCAAGGGAAAACAATGCTGATTTAAATCTGCCCTAAAGCTGATCTAAAGCCGACTGAAGCCAACTTAAGCTGATCTAAAAAATCGAAACCTCGTGAATTAAAAACCTATCAATCAAGAACTCGTCAACCGAAAGCCTGTCAAGTGATGGAGCCAGGTCGCTCCTAGTCCATCAGCCTAGATCCCAATCATCCTGTCAGTTTTAGCGATTTTGAGCGTGGCTTTAGCCCCTTAGGCACTAGGCCCATGGTTGCATTTTCCATAATCGCTCGATCGCATTCTTGGGGCTATCTGGCTTGCCACAAGGTGTAGTCAGCCAAGTAGTTAGCCAATGTCATTAGCCTAATAAATTAGCCGGTGGTTACTGAACCACAATCTTGCCGGCCATGCCAGCGCCACGGTGAGGTGCGCAGTAGTAGCTGTAGGTGCCAGCAGGCAGGTCGCTCGGCAGGGTGAAGCCAGCTTCGCCTTTGCCCAACAGTTGGCCCAGTTTCTTCACTTCAGCCGCGTCAAACTTCGAGGCATCTTCCAACACCACGTTGTGGGGCAAACCAGCGGGGTTCGACCAAACGATCGTGTCGCCAGCCTTGGCGGTCACGGTTTCAGGGGAGAACTTCAGCAGGTTGGTCATTTGCACGCTGTGGGTTTCGGCCAGGGCGCTGGGGGCCACGGCGAACAACACACCGGCAAACAGAACGACGGCAGCCACCAGCAGGCTAGCGCGACGGGCGATCGATTTCATCCAAGCTTTCATTGGTCAAAAACTCATGAAAGGGGTTTTACAGGTTGAATTCTATCGCTCTCCCGTAGCAACGGTGCTGGTTTTGACCAATTTCCTTTGGCCGATTCGAGTTAACCGATTAGGTCAGATCGATTGGGTTTGATCGATTGGATCAGATCGATTGGGTTTGATCAGCTTGATCGAGCCTATCGCTCCAAGGAACCGTGACCACAGCCGATCGCCTGGGTGATGGATGACCAGCCACGCTCCGCCAGCTTGGCCGCCAAGCCCTCAGCAATGCGGCGGGGCAGTCCCGGCCCCTCGTAGACAAAGCCGGTGTAGACCTGCACGAGACTGGCCCCGGCGGCAATTTTGTCCCAGGCATCCTCGGCGCTGAAAATACCACCCACACCAATGATGGGCAGTTGGCCAGCGGTTTGGCGATAGATATGATGAATGACTTCCGTGGCCCGATCGCGCAGGGGTTGGCCACTAATGCCCCCGGCTTCGGCGGTGATTGGGTTACCCGTTTGCTTCAGGGTTTTGGTTTGCAGTTGGTCGCGGCGGATGGTGGTGTTGGTGGCAATCACCCCTGCTAGGCCAAAGCGCTGGGCAAGGCCCACTACGTCATCGATCGCGCTCCATTCCAAATCCGGCGCAATTTTCACCAACAGGGGCTTCTGGCCTTGGTTGTCTTGCTGAAGGCTGTCCAAAATTTCCCCGAGTCGATCGGCATCTTGGAGCGATCGCAGGCCGGGTGTGTTGGGCGAAGACACATTCACCACGAAATAATCGCCCCAATTCTTCAGCAGCCGGAAGCTGCCCAAATAGTCGGCGGCGGCTCCTTCCAATTCAGTGATTTTGGACTTGCCCAGGTTGACCCCGATCGGGATGTTGGGATTTTCCCAGGGGGAAGGGCGAAGGGCGGCCAGCCGTTCAGCCAGCGCCGCAGCCCCTTGGTTGTTGAATCCCATTCGGTTCAGGACGGCGCGATCGGGCAGCAGGCGAAAGAGCCGAGGTTGCGGGTTGCCCGGCTGGGAATGGAGCGTCACCGTGCCCAACTCCGCAAACCCAAACCCCAGTTGCTCCCAAGCCCCGGCGGCTACCCCATCTTTGTCAAAACCAGCCGCCAGGCCCACGGGGTTCTCAAACTTTAAGCCCCAGAGGGTTTGACTCAGTTCCGGTGTTTGGGCAGTGAACCAATGGCGCAGGTTGGCGAGCATTGATCGCCCCGTGGCCGATCGCCGCAACTGAGCCAACCCTTGCAATAACTCCATGGCCTGGTCGTGGGCCCGTTCGGGGCTAGGAGCCAAGGGCGAAAACACCAACGGACGAAGGACGCGATACCAATCCATAAAACGGCAACAGGAAACGGCAACAAGAGGCTGATGCGGGCTTGAGTTCGCCAACAGCAGAGCAGACCCACCCCGATCGCGCAGGTCGCCAATCAAGTCGCCAAGGACGCAATCGGCGGTTTTAGGGGGCTTTGAACCGACGGCGGCTTGAAAACTGCTTAGGACGTAAGCGATCGAGACAATTCCACTTGATTCACAGCGCGGTTTAGGTGGCGCAAAAACTCTTCTTTGCCTTCAAAGCGATCGAGCCGAAAAATTGGTTTTCCATCCTGAAACAAAATCACCGTCGGCAGGGTGGTGAGGCGATAGGAATTGGCTAATCTCAGATTGCTGTCTGCATTGACATTAACCAACTTGATCGACTCACCCCAGTCCGATCGCAGTTTATTCAGGAGGGGATCAATCAAACGACACAATCCACACCAAGGGGCCCAAAAGTTCACCAACACCAAACCGGGCGTTTGTAGCACTTCCCGATCGAAGCTGGAGTCATCCATGGTATCTAGCATTATGAACCGGCAAAGAAATATTAAAAAACGCTGGACGAGCAATAAACGAAAATAATCAAAAATCGCCGGGAATTTGGCACATTTCAGGAAGGCTAGTCACGCAAACCAATCTAGAAATGTCCTCTGTCCCCGGCGATCGATACCTACCAGTTTACGCTAGCCGTTAGCCGAATGAGCGCCGGATGGGCCCACCAAAATCCCAACACAAAGGCCGTGACCCCCACATAGGCCGGACGCAAAAATTCCGCAAGCTGAAGGGTTTGGCGGCCGTCAAAAATTGCCCGAAAAGGAATGATTGATGTGCGTTCCTTGACTTTTAAGAATGCATCGCCATAGCGGCCATACAAGCGCCGATCCCCGTGCCAAATTGCAAACAGGTGATGGGCAATCAAACCGGCACAGGTCACCATCATGAAACTGGTTCCCAACCAAAGGGCATGGCCCACGCACCAAATAATTTGCCCGATCGCCTGGGGATGGCGAGTGATCCGAATAATTCCCGTTTCGTACAGGTGAACTTGGGGCTTGGCGACGGCGGCCACTTCCAACAGGTTAAAGGTGGCCGGATAGAGGAACAGAAATGAAATGGCCGACAAGATCCAAACCACCGGCTGCACCCAGGCTTCCCCTTGCAGTTGCCAAAGTTGGATCCCGTCGTAGCGATGGTTGAAAAAGTAGGTAATCAACAATCCTGCGGCCGGCAAACTGACCAAGGCGAACAACACCCGGTAAGCCCGCGCGCCGATCAGGGCTTCGCCTTTGATCCGCAGGGCTGCTAGTCCGCTGTGCAAAACCGCAAACCCCACCAACAAACCCAGCATGATCCAATGGCTGGCGGGAAACCAGGCGGGAGTGAGCCAAGGGGCCAAACCCAGGAGGGAACTCATTGCCCCGATCGAGCCGATCGATCCAGTAAATCCGAGGGAGAAAATGGAAATCATGATGCAATCAATCACGCAATCGGCGGTGAGGGCAGAGGGAGGATCGTTGATCCAGTCGGGCAAAACCCGAAATAATCGAAAATGACCAAAGGTGACTGGAAATCGCCACAGGTGACCCGAGAGCGCCAGAAATCGACCCGAAAATTGCTGGAAATCACCAGAGGCAACCCAAGATAGCTGGAAACAACCCCAGAGAGAGTTGGAGATCCCCAAAGGTGGCTGGAAGACGGCAGCAACCGGCCTCAGCGCTCCAGGATAGGAATTTACCGGTTTTTGGTCGGTGCGCCGCAGGGATTGGTGCTGTGTTTGATCCTGGGTCTATCAGGGAACCGAAATTTTCTCATAAATGTTTTTAATCAAATGGTGGGGGTCTGCTTCAGAATAATGAAGAACGGGCGATCGTGCGGCTAGGTCGAGATGAGATCCTAGGTTGATGATCATTTGTCACCGTTCGATCGCCTAAGGTTCACTGTCTACGGTTCAGTCACCCCGTGACCTCTCGATTCACGCCCCCTTTCTCCAGAATGGTGGGCCTGTGAATTTGGCCCGGGCCCTGATGGTTGTCGTTGGGGACTCTTCCCAGTGCAACCTTCCGCCAAAAGGCTGTTTCGCCCTGTGTTGTTTCGCCTCGTGTTGTTTCGCCTCGTGTTGTTGCGCCCTGTGCTGTTTCGCCCTGTGCCGTTTCACCCGATCGCGCCACGACATCTTGCAGCAACGGCTTTCTTCGCCAACTCCCGATCGATTTCCATCCCATTCCACTCGATGGCTTTCTCCAGGCTGTAGTACTGTCTATGTCCGATTTGCCATTCACGCTTGACCAACTCCGCATCCTCAAGGCGATCGCCGCCGAAGGGAGCTTTAAGCGGGCCGCCGATAGCCTCTATGTTTCGCAACCTGCGGTGAGCTTGCAGGTACAAAACCTAGAGCGCCAATTGGATGTGCCCCTGTTCGATCGCGGCGGTCGCCGGGCCCAACTAACCGAAGCAGGCCACATGCTGCTGAGTTACGGCGAAAAGATCCTGACCCTTTGCCAGGAAACCTGCCGAGCGATCAAAGATTTGCAAAACCTCCAAGGCGGAACCTTGATCGTGGGGGCCAGCCAAACCACCGGGACTTATCTGCTGCCTCGGATGATTGGCATGTTCCACGACAAATATCCCGAGGTGGGGGTGCAGTTGCATGTGCATTCCACCCGCCGCACCTCCTGGAGCGTGTCGAACGGCCAAATCGACCTGGCCATCATTGGCGGCGAAGTGCCGGCCGAGCTGCAAGAGTCCTTGGAAGTGTTGGCCTATGCCCGCGATGAGCTGGCGCTGATTTTGCCACCTCAGCACCCATTGGCCCAGCTTGATCCCATCGATCGGGAACATCTCTATGGGTTGTCTTTCATTGCCCTTGACTCCCAATCCACCATCCGCAAAGTGATTGATACGGTCTTGAGTCAGTCGGGAATTGACACCCGCCGCCTCAAGGTGGATATGGAATTGAACTCGATCGAAGCCATTAAAAACGCAGTTCAAGCAGGTCTCGGCGCGGCCTTTGTCTCCGTAGCGGCGATCGAAAAAGAACTGCAATTAGGCCACCTCCACCGCAGCCAAATCGAAAACTTCCGGGTTGAGCGAATCCTCAAGGTGATTACCAACCCCAACCGCTATCGCTCCAAGGCCGCAGAAGCCTTCACTCGCGACATTTTGCCCCATTTTGCTTCGGCCGATTTATATCCACCGCCCCCGAGCGTCCCTAGCTCTCCGGAACCGGAAATGCTGATTAGTTTGGATTAGTCAATTTGGCATTAATCCTTCTCAAGCTAATTAATCTTGGGTTAATTAATCTTGGATTAATCAATCTCGAACTAATCAATCTCGGACTAATCAATCTTGGGTTAACCGATTTTTAGAAAACAAGTGATCAAAAAACAATAGGCAACCAAATCGGAAACCAATTTTAAAATTTTGATCAGAAACCGGTTGATCAGAAAGTTGATCAGAAATCTGAACCATTGACCTTCTGGGGAATAATTGCCGGCCGTTGCGGCCCCTGGCTTAGACTGGAGGCAGCGACCGAAGGCAATCCCCATGGAGGTTTACTGCACGCGGCCGGGGTGCGATCGCCCCCGGAACGAGTTTCCCGATCTGGATCACCCTCAGACCCTGGTGTCTGTGGGGCAAAAGTTTTGTTCGCGCTGCGGAATGCCGCAAATTTTGGGCGGTCGCTATTTGCCGATTCGTCTGTTGGGGCAGGGCGGCTTCGGAGCGGCTTATTTAGCTATCGATCGCTACACCCCCGCAACCCGTAAATGCGTGGTGAAACAGTTTTTGCCGCCGGCCGACCTTCAGGGCGATCGCCTAGCCCTGGCCCAATCTTTGTTTGTGAAGGAAGCGGCGGTGCTGGAATCTTTGGGCCATGAGCATCCCCAAATTCCGGATCTGTTCGCCTTTTTTCCGCTCACGGTTCCCACCCCAACGGGCGATCGCACGCAGGACTACTTCTACATTGTTCAGGAATTCATTGACGGGCAAAATCTGGAAGAGGAGCTAGCAGATCAGGGCCCTTTCTCAGAGGCAGAAACGCGGATCGTGTTGCGAGAAGTGCTGAAGGTGCTGCATTTCATTCACGATCGGGGAGCCATTCATCGAGACATCAAACCCTCAAATCTGATGCGGCGGCGGGATGGGCGGCTGTTTTTGTTGGATTTTGGTTCCGTGCGATTGGCGGCCCAAGGCTCGAATAACCAGTCCACCAGCATCTATTCCACCGGATTTGCGCCGCCGGAACAGGTAACCGGCGGGATGGTTTTCCCATCCACAGATCTCTATAGCTTGGGGGTCACTTGCCTGGTGTTGTTAACGGGGCAAGCGCCTGAAACCCTTTATGACTCGTTTCAGGGCCAATGGCGCTGGCGATCGGGGGTGACGGTCAGCGATGAGTTGGCCGTGGTGCTCGATCGGCTGGTGCAGCTCACGCCCAATCAACGGTTCAGCTCAGCCCAAGAGGTGCTGGCGCGGCTTGATCAGGTGACCATTTTGCCGTTGGTGAATCCCGGCGCGGGCCAGCCCAGTTTGCAAATTTTGAGCGTGCCACCCAAACTCAGCACCTCTCAGCCAGTGGCCGCCGGCCCCGCCCCCCTTGCGCCCCATCCTCCAGCGCCAACCCAACCGCAACCCGCCACCTCCCCAAAACCCAGCAAGGGCAAGGCGCGATCGGGCACACCCTTCAGCACGCGCGAGTGGATCAGCCACAGCCTGTTTACTGGTGTTCAGGGCACATTAATTTGGAACTTTGGGCAAAGTTTGGGGCAATTGTTCGGCATTGAGGCGGCCGTGCCGGGCCTGTGGTTGCTGATTATTTTGGTGGCGCTGCAACAGTCGCGGACGATCGAGCGGTGGGATTTGTTGCTGTTGCCGGTGATTACGATCGGGGTAGTCAGCCTGATTCCTCTGTTGCGAAACGGGTTAGCCCTGTTGGAATTGATCGTGCTGGCCGGGGCGATCGGGCTGGTTTGCGTCATCATCACCTGCATCATTCGCCTCGGATTTCTGCTCACAGGTCGCTCTCGACCCTAATCAGAATCTATGGACATCCTCAACACAACCAGACAAGGGGCTTAAGCCCCTTGTCCCCCACAATTTCGCGAGAATTTTCAGCAGATTTAAGCCAAGGCTTTCACGATTTCTTCATCAGTTGAAAAGTCCACTTCCGCGCGATCGGCTCCCGACGGTAAGTAATCATTTTCAAACGCATCTCGCAACCCAGAAACCAAATCGTAGGCAGGTTGCCATCCCAAATCCTGTTTTGCTTGTTGATTGCTGGCAAAGAAATGCTGCACGCGCATTGGAAAAGCCTTTCGCTTGCCAAAATCAAATTGCTTGGGATCGTAATGAATCAGTTGCAATTGCTCCGGATCTTTACCGGCAGCCAATGCACAGGCCCGCGCCAAGCCATCGAACGTGACGTAGCGATCGCCCGAAATGTTGTAGATTTTGCCAATGGTCTTGGGGTTACCAGCCGCCGCCACCATTGCACTAGCCAAGTCAGCCACATGGCCCAGTTGGGTGATGTGTAATCCGTTGCCGGGAATGGGAATCGGGCGATCGCGCACAATCCGATCAAAAAACCAAGATTCCAGCGGATTGTAATTCAGGGGCCCGTAGATATAGGTTGGTCGAAACGATGTGAAGGGTTCATCATGGTGGGCTAAATAACTTTCCGTTTCATGTTTGCCCTTGTGACGACTTTTGGGATCAACGGGGTCTGCTTCGCAGTGGGGCAATTGGTCGGTTTTCAGGTAAACACCGGCCGAACTCATGTAGAGAAAATGCTCGGTTTTGCCGCGCAACACTTCCACCAGCGGTTGCGTGTCGCTGAGTTCGCGACCGTTATTATCAAACACCCATTCAAAGTGGCGATGGGCTAGCTTTGATTTCAATTCATCGCCTTGGGTGCGATCGCACTGAATGACTTCCAAACCTTCAACGGGCGAGGGCTTGCGACCACGATTCAACAGGGTGACTTCATGACCTTTTTCCACCAGTAATCGGGTCAGATAAACGCCAATAAACCGCGTTCCACCCATCACTAAAACACGCATAAATCCCTTGCACCTTTCAAAAAATGGAGTATTGATCGCTTGGAAAACGAAATTGGGGAAAGAAATAGCCCGAAAGCTTTGAGACCACAGCGACGAGGCTATTTTATCGATTTATTCCCCACACAAACGCTCCACCGCCCCTTAAGATTTGATCTGTTACCGCTTGCGATTGATTGTGCCTGCCCATGAGTCGGTTTGACCCCGCTGAAGATGCTGCCTCGGGCGATCGGGATGCGCGATCGCGCCGCAGCTTTGGATCGGCGGCCGATTGGCAAGGAGCAGGAGACGATTGGCCCTTGGAAGCGTTCAACGTCAAAGCATTTCGCAAACGGGGCGATCGCTCCGGTGAGCCGGGCCCCAGCGCCCGATCGCGCCCTCGATCGCGCCCTCAATCTTGGTTGGGGCCAACGCCCGATCGGGATGACTCACGGGCCCAAAAATGGGAGCAAACCTGGCGGCAAATTCGCGCCCAGTTGCCCGACCCACGCCAGGTGAACCCGTCCCGCCAACGGGTGACGGTTGTGGGCGGCGTTTTGCTGGCGGCTGTGGCGGGGTTGGTGTTGCGGTTGGTGTGGTTACAGGGCGTTCAGGGCGAAACCCTCACCAACCGGGCCCGCGCCCAACAGCGAGTAACGGTCAAACCCTTTGCGCCTCGCCGCTCAATTGTCGATCGACGCGGGGTGGCGCTGGCGCTCGATCGGGTCACCTACACCCTCTACGCCCACCCCAAGCTATTCAACAAGCCCAAATCCGTGGTGGCGGCCCTTGTGGCTTCGATTTTGCAGGAACCGGTGACGGAGGTGGCCCAAAAACTGGAGCGGGGCCGCAGCGGCATTCGGCTCCACGAGTCCCTGACGGAAGACCAGGCCCAACGGATTCGGCGCACGGCCTTGGATGGGCTGGAGTTGCATGAGCGGCCCGGCCGGGTCTATCCCCAGGATGAGATGGCGGCGGAGATTGTGGGTTATGTGAACCTATTTGACGGCCAAGGTAAGACCGGCTTGGAATATTCCATGGGGCGACTGTTGGCGCGATCGGTCAGCCCTGTGACCCTGGAACGGGCCCCCGGTGGCTATGCCCTGCCGCGCTTGGGCAGTCTGGAAAACGATCGGCTGAACCAGTTGACCTATTTAGACGATTTACAGCTCAAATTAACCCTTGATTTGCGATTGCAACGGGCCGCCCGGGCCGCCGTGCAAGCTCAAATGACCGCCAGCCGCGCCAAAAAGGGAGCCGCGATCGTCCTGGATGTGCAAACGGGAGCCATTCGGGCCCTGGTTTGTGAACCCAATTACAATCCCAATCGCTACTCAGAGGCGGATGTTGCCCGTTTCCGGAATTGGGTGGTTTCGGATTTGTACGAACCGGGGTCAACCTTCAAGCCGCTGGTGATGGCTATGGGGCTGGATTCGAGGGTGTTGAGTTTGGATGACACCTTTGATGACAATGGTTCGGTGCAAGTGGGCGATCGAATTATTCGCAATTTCAACTTTGCCAGGCTAGGAAAATTAAATCTGAGCAAAGTCATCCAAACTTCGAGTAATGTTGCCACAGTTCGGATTGGTTTGCGATTAGATCCAGGGGTGTTTTATCAATACTTACAACGCCTGGGTTTTAATCAAGCTAGCGGGGTTGATTTGCCCTTTGAAACCCCTGGTCAAATTAAAGATCGTCAGACTTTTTTAGCCTCCAAAATTGACCGCGCCACCACCTCTTTTGGTCAAGGGGTTGCCATTACACCGCTACAACTGGTGCGGGCGATCGCGGCCCTGGCCAATGGGGGAAAACTCGTCACGCCGCACATTGTGGACAGCCTCAGCACCGTTGAAGGGCAACCCTATTGGCAACCGGCCCACCCGGAACCGATGCCCGTCTTTTCCGCCGCCACCACCCGCGAGGTGCTGAAAATGATGGAAACCGTGGTGTCTCAGGGCACGGGCAAACGGGCTCAAATTCCGGGTTATCGGATTGCGGGCAAAACCGGCACTTCCCAAAAACAAGATGAACGGGGCGGCTATCGGCGCGGGGCTGTCATTGCCAGTTTTGTCAGCATTTTTCCCGTTGAAAATCCTCGATATGTGGTGATGACCATTTTTGATGAACCTCCGGGTGGTTCTGGCGGGGTGGTGGCGGCTCCGGCGGCTAAGCCGATTTTGGAATCGATTATTACGCTCGATGGATTACCACCCCAATAGGTTTTCAGAGATCAAGTTCGCTCAATTTTCTGACCACTTGGGAACGGATTTAGCGCGATCGAATCACCGATAGCAAACTGGAGCGATCGTCTGTCCAAAGTTGGCTAGGGGGTTGGGGTGGAACCGGTTGCCATTGGGTTTGGGGGCGATCGATTAACCAATTCAGATCCTGGGGCGATCGGGCGATTGCCACCCAATGGGAAGGGGTTTTACCGATTGCTTTTTCCGCTTCCAAAACCCGTAAATCCCAGCGATGAATCGCCGTTAAACGCAAATCTTGGCTAATGGCTCCCAAGACGGGCAACAGGTCAAGATAGCGATTCGTAATGTTAACCAAAATCAAGCCCCGATCGGTCAGCTTGTTGAGATAGCTGGCAATGGCTTCACGGGTAATTAAGTGCACAGGAATGGAGTCGGAGCTAAAGGCATCCATAATCACCAAATCTAGGGAGCGATCGCTCGCCGTTTGCATTTTTAAACGGCCATCCCCAATTTCCACCGCTACCTTGCCCTTCGACAGTTCCAAGAAACTGAAATAGGTGGGATTTTGAGCGATCAACTTCACTGTGGGATCAATTTCATAAAATGTCCATTGCTGATCCGGTTGGGCATAGCTGGCCAACGTGCCAATGCCCAGGCCCAAAACCGCCACCTGATCGCGCCGAGATTGATTAAACCCCGCAAAAAATTCCCCGATCGGACCCGTTTCTGTGAAGTAGGTGAGCGGTCGATCGCGCCGTTGGGGCAGCAGGCTTTGTTGGCCATGGAGTGTGGAGCCGTGGAGCAAGGACATGACCTGTCTTGAGCGATCGCGCACCACCCGATTCACTCCAAAAAAGCTGCGATCAATTAACAACACCTCGCCCCGTAAGCCCACGGAAAATTGCATCATTAAAATAATGGCCAGTCCCGCAGAAATAATTTTGGTTTTGCGCAATTGCAGCGCCCAACCAATCGAGGCCAGCAAGCCAAAAGCAACGCCATAGGCGGCCCAATAGTCTGCCAGATGATTGAAATTAATTCCTGCTAGCAGCGCTCCAAACCCCAGCCCGATCGCAATCCAACTCCACTTGGGCAAGCGGTGGGAGTTAATCACCGACAGCAGCGTCAAAATCAGAATCAGGGGATATTCTTGGGTTGTGGGAAACAGGTAGGGCGCAGCGATCGCGTTAAACGATCCACCCAAAGCTCCCCCCAAAGCAATCCAGAAATAAAACTGCGTTAGGTAGGTTACGGATGGCTTAATTAGCGCCAGAGTTTGATGGCAAACAAAGGCCGCGATCGCAAATCCCAGCCAGTGAAATGGCAACATCACCCACAAATTTTGGGCCCCATCCAAGCGCGACCAAAACACCAACGGAGTCACCAATAATGGCAAGCTGGCGATCGACAGTGGATAGGCGATCGCGCTCCATCGCCAATTGGAAAAAGCGACAATATAAGTTAGTAGATAAAGGCTGAGGGGAATTGCCCAAAAGAGGGGAATTGCCGCCAAATCCGTGGTGACATAGGTGGTGACACCCAGCGATAAGCTGGCTGGCAAGAAGGCAAATAGGGCCCATTGGAGTCGATCGCGCCAAGTGGGTTGCAAGGGTTTGTTTGGCGAGCTATCCGGCTCAGAAGCAAACGTTAAGCGATTGACCACTGCGCCATTTTTTGAACTAGCTGGTGTATTGCCGAGGGTGGTTAATTGCTCTGGTAATGTTGTTAATTCTTCTAGATTTTCGAGGCTTTCTAGTTTTTTAAAGTCTCCTAAACTTTCAAAATTTTCTAATCCTGGTTGTTGTTTTGATTGCAGAAATTGTTCTAAGTCATTTGAGTCGCCCGCAGAATTCCAATTGCGATCGCGCCAAGTAATTAGCACACAGGCCCCAATGAGAAGCAGCTCAATCCCATAGCCCAATTGCCAAAATTGTCGCTGTTCCAGCAGGGAAAAGAGCGGCTCAATAGCCCCTGGATATCCCAAAACGCCTAACAAGCTGCCCGCATTACTCGCAGCATAAAGGACATAGGGATCCTTACCTAAATCTAAGCGAGTTTGCGATACCCACCGTTGCAACAAGGGAGCCGTTGCTGAAAGGGCAAAAAACGGCAAAGCCACTCCTAAAAACAAAATTTGGAGCAGAGTGATTAAGGGGCGATCGACAGTAATGATTGATTGACTCAAGACTTGGTTGAACTGACTCCAAAGCGCCAACCCACCCCCGATCGCCACAGCTCCATGGATCCAAAACTGAGAGCGTAACGACGGGCAATCGCTCAACCAAGCCGCATAGCCATAGCCGGCCAACAGCATCATTTGAAAGAAAGCCTGGCAAACATTCCAAACGGCCGGTGTTCCCCCCAACAGAGGCAGCAGGCTTTTTGCAACAATAAATTGCACCCAAAATAGTAAAAAAGCGCTACCAAAGAGCGCTACCGAAAATATTGTTTTTTTCATGATTCTTGTGAACCAAGGAAGTTTTATAAAACCAAATCATTACCTATCCAGTTCTGGCTAGCTCTGATCCTGCTGTCACCCATGCTGAACAAGCCGGTTTGGTCTTAACTCAGCACCTATTTAGCCCAAATTATCTTAACCTAGTTCCCCAAAAGACAAGGGGCTTAAGCCCCTTGCCCCCGAACTTTTGCACAATCACGATCTGCCAAGATCACGATCTTCTGGGGAAATTATTTTCCAGGTTCGTGACTTTTAAGCCTTCAGGATTTGAGGTGACGGAAACCAGATAATCAACGCTAGACCTTAGCGGGTTCTGAAAAGCGGATTTTCAGGTAATCTTCTTCCATTTTAGCACCCGTTGGTTGCAGAGCCGCCAGGGCTTGGGGCAACACCAAATTACGGCGATGGTTACCGATCCGAACATTCAGTTCATCACCGGTTTTGCTCAGTTCAATCTGGCTCTTAGGAATGCCCGGCAAGTACATTTCCAGACTGTAGGTGTTGTCCACCTGCACCACACGCAAGGTCGTTTCTTTGTAATAAACCTGAGCAGGATCTTCGTTGTTCGGGTAAAGGGTTTCCTTCAGGCGATCGAGCGCTGCCAATCCGCATAATTCTTCAGAAAAAAGCGGCACTTCTTTCACCGGCAAGGGGCGGAAATTCTCGTGAATTTCATCCTTATATTTCTGTTGATCGGCTTTCCAGCGATCGAAAAAGGGATCGCTCACCTCCGCCGGAATCACCCGATTGGCCACCACCATATCGGTTGCCACGTTATATAAACTCAGGTAAGCATGGGCCCGCAGCGATTCCTTGATCACCATTTTTTCTGGATTGGTCACCAGCCGCACCGAAGTTTGGGAACTGTTGGTTAAGACCTTTTCCAACGCCTCAATTTGTTCATAGAACTCGTAGGGCGCGTCCATCACTTCCTTATCCGGCAATGAAAAACCAGCGATCGGGCGGAAGATCGGTTCTACCAATGGCCGCAGGGCGACAGACATGCTTTGCAGCGGCTTATAGAAGCGGCGCATGTACCAACCGCCCACTTCCGGCAGGCTCAAAAGCCGCAAGGCCGTGCCCGTGGGGGCTGAGTCAATGATCAAGACTTCGTATTCACCCTCGTCGTAGTGTCGCTTCATGCGCACCAGGGCGAAAATTTCGTCCATTCCCGGCAAAATCGCCAATTCTTCCGCTTGCACACCTTCTAGGCCACGCGCTTGCAGGACTTGCGTGATGTAGCGCTTCACTGCGCCCCAATTTCCTTCTAATTCTGCCAGGGCATCCAACTCCGCCGCCCACAGGTTCGGTCGCACCGCGATCGGGTCGTGACCCAACTCTAAATCCAGGCTATCGGCTAAGGAATGGGCCGGATCGGTACTGAGGACGAGGGTTTTGTAGCCCAGCTCGGCACAGCGCAGGCCGGTGGCTGCGGCGACGGAGGTTTTACCGACTCCGCCTTTGCCGGTCATCAAAATTACGCGCATGATGGAATTGCCTTTGTTTCGGAGGAGACGATCGCCCAGTGCGCCTCCATTATGGCGTTTTTTGTAAAGCTTTTTGAAGCCTGTCTCAGTTAGGTTGCGCGATCTGTCAACCGTTTGCGCGAGCAAAATGCTGTTTCAACACATCCCAGATGGAACATTGCCAATAGTCAATGTGGGAGTTGATTAAACCCTGGGAATTCAGCCCCAGCTCGCTCCAACCGGTGATCGAAATTCGCGGTTTCCAGGGGATTGGTGTCGTCCAAGTCAGAGTCCAGTCTGTGCGGATCGTGCGATCGGTTGTCACAGCAATTTCATGCAGCCTGAGGCAAGGATCCTGAAACCATTGATCAATAAAGGCGATCGTTTTTCGGTAGCGATCAACTCCTCGAAATTCACTCGTTGGATCTTTGAAATAAACCTCCCGATCGTAAATTTCAAATGTTTGATCCTTAGGAAATTTCTGATAGTCTGCCTTCAGAATTTCGACAATTGATTCCATACTCATCAGTTTATGCATTTGATTCTCAAGGTTAATTCAGAGAATATTTGAAGCAGCAAAGCCCATGTCTAATTCATCTCATCAATCAACGAACCAAAGGAACTAGCTCAATAGCACCAGTCAAAGAGCTATCCCGTTTGCGCAATTAATTGATTGCTTGTGAGCATTAAAATCACCTTTCAAATCTCCTCGTGAAATAAAGTTATCTAAAAATGTTATTCTTTATAAAAGATTTTTATCATGGCTACTGTCTGAATCTTTTGAAATTAATTTCTCAATAAATTTTTAATTGCATTTTTGAGCCAATTTTAAAGCAAATTGCTCCATAATTCTTAAAATAACTATTTAGTTATAAAACATTCGATAACTCACTTCAAAGTCTTCTCCTAACACAGCTCAGCTTATTTTTTTCTAGTTTTGATTCAATTTTCTGCCTACTAATCTAGCAACCTATCGTTGCAATTGCTATGATCAGGGCTAAGCCAACATGATCTCAAGCAGTCGTCAAGTTAAGCCCCAAAGCTCTTCAAACTCCACTCAAGACCATGACCCAATCAGCCTCGCTCAAGGCTTGGGTCGTGACTAAGGCGCTGAATCCACCCCTCAACTGCATGACCGTGGCCCATGACTAGCCCACTGCAACAAACATCACCCACTTTGTGGCCCAACCTTGATGGTTACGAAATTACTGAGCAACTTTACTCAGGATCTCGCACAGCCGTTTACCGGGCAATTCAGACGGATACAGGGCGATCGGTCGTCATCAAAATTCTTTGCCATGAGTATCCCAGCTTTAACGAGCTGACACAATTTCGCAATCAATATAGCATCGCCAAGTCTTTGAACATTACGGGTATTGTACATCCCTATAGTTTAGAAGCCTATGGCAACAGTTATGCCCTAGTGATGGAAGATTTCAGTGCTATCTCCCTAGAAAATTACCGAAAACAATATTCAATTTCATTAACTGATTTTCTGTTTATTGCCTTACAGGTATCCGAAATTCTTCATGACTTACACCAAAGCCGCGTTATTCATCGAGATATCAAGCCCGCCAATATTTTGATTCAACCCAGCACCAAAGCAATCAAGATTATTGACTTTAGTATTGCTTCCGTGCTGCCCAAGGAAACTCAGGAAATTCAGAACCCTAATCTTCTTGAGGGAACCATTGCCTATTTAGCCCCTGAACAAACCGGCCGCATGAATCGCGGCATTGATTATCGCACGGACTTTTATGCCCTTGGAGTCACCTTTTATCAATTGTTGAGTGGTCGGCTCCCCTTTGAAGCAGCGGATCCCCTCAAACTCATTCACTGTCACATTGCCAAAACACCCACAGCGCTTGACCAGGTGAATCCCGCGATTCCTTCCATGGTGGCAGCCATTGTCTCTAAATTAATGGCAAAAAATGCAGAACATCGCTATCAAACCGCGAAAGGGTTAAAGCATGACCTGGAGGAATGTTGGACACAGTGGGAGGCCACTCAACAAATTCAGCCTTTTGAGTTGGGAACTCGAGATTTAAGCGATCGATTCCTGATTTCTGACAAACTCTATGGGCGCGATCGGGAAGTTGCTCATTTATTAGCAGCCTTTGAACGCGTTGCCCAAGGAAGTACAGAATTGATGCTGGTGGCGGGATTTTCCGGAATTGGCAAAACCGCCGTCATTCATGAAATTCACAAGCCTATCACTCGCCAAAAAGGCTATTTCATTAAGGGGAAATTTGATCAATTCAATCGCAATGTTCCTCTCTCGGCTTTTGTGCAAGCTTTCCGCGATTTAATGAGCTATTTGCTTTCTGAGCCAGATCGTCAATTAAACCAATGGCGAACCAAAATTTTGCAAGCCTTGGGAGAAAGTGGACAAGTTTTGGTTGAAGTCATTCCCGAGCTGGAGACCATCATTGGGTCTCAGCCAGCCGTGCCCGAACTATCAGGAACAGCCGCCCAAAATCGGTTTAATTTTCTGTTTCAGAAATTTATTCAGGTTTTCACAAGGCCCGATCATCCCTTGGTCATTTTTTTAGATGACTTACAGTGGGCAGATTTAGCTTCTTTGCAACTTTTGAAGGTTTTGATGGGGGATAGTGCCCACTTATTCATGTTGGGAGCCTATCGCGATAATGAGGTTTCGCCCATTCACCCCCTCATGGTTACCCTGGAAGAATTGATCAAAGAAAAAGCGATTGTTAACACCATTACCCTAGATCCACTGAGTCTAGAACATACCAATGATTTAGTGGCTGATACGTTGCGTTGCCCGCCCGATCGAGCCTTACCCTTAACTGAATCAATTAATCGGAAAACCCAGGGCAATCCTTTTTTCACAACACAATTTCTAAAGTCGCTCCACGAGGAAGGCTGGATTACATTCAACCGAGAAGCCTGCTATTGGGAATGTGATATTTCCAGCATCTACACCCTAACCACCACTGATGATGTGGTGGAGTTTATGGCGGCGCGGCTTCAAAAGCTGCCTGAATCCACGCGATCAGTCTTAAAGCTAGCGGCTTGTTTGGGTAACCAATTTGACTTAACAACCCTCTCGATTATTGCTCAACAATCTGCCGCAGAAACAGCCAATACCCTTTGGAAGTCATTGCAAGAGGGCTTGGTTTTACCCAACAGTCAGGTCTATAAATTTTTCCAGCCGGAGGTACTAACCCCAGCCGATCGGGAGGTGCAGGAACCGCAGGTTAATCCAACCTATCGTTTTTTACACGATCGCGTCCAACAGGCTGCCTATTCCCTGATTGATCCGGCTCAGAAACCCATGACCCATCTGATGATTGGTCAACTTTTGCAGACTCAGCTCTCGGGTTCAGAGTTAGAAAATCGACGATTTGATATTATTAATCACCTAAATTTAGGCCAAGACTTACTCACCACCGATACAGAACGGTTTTCCTTGGCTCAAAGTAATTTGGAAGCTGCCCAAAAAGCCAAAATGGCAACGGCCTATGCGGCTGCTAGCAACTTTGTTAATACGGGGTTATCGCTCCTATCTAATGATCGTTGGCAGAAACAATACCACCTGAGTTTGGAGCTACATATCTTAGCGGCCGAGGTGGCATGCCTCATGGGCGACATTGCCGAGATGGACAATCATTGTCAACAGGTTTTAACGGCAGCCCAAAATCCATTAGACAAGGTAGAAATCTACAAAATTCAAATTAATGCTCTCGCCACTCGCAACCAAATGTTAGAGGCGATCGCAGTCGGGGCCAATGCACTTTCGGAACTGGGTGTGGCCTTGCCCACCCAAGCCGACTCAACCATGAGTCATCAAGTGCTTGAAGCATTAGCTCAGCAACTTGAAGATTATGTCATTGAGGATCTGGGGCATCTTGCTCCCATGACCAATCCTCGGATCATGGCAGCTATGAAGTTAATGGCAGCACTTTTTGCACCGATCTACATGGTGAAGATAGAACTCTTTCCATTGGTTTGTGCGCGGATGGTGAGCTTATCTTTAGAATTTGGCAACAGCTCTGTTTCCATGATTGGCTACAGTGGCTATGGCCTAATTTTGACCAATTCTTACAATGAGTTTGAAAAGGGATATCAGTTTGGCAAGGTGTCCTTAGAGTTGCTCGATCGCTTCAGTGCTCCTGAATATCGGGCCATGACCCTTTTTCTATTTAGTATTTTTATTCAGCATCGCCATAACTCTTTGCGATCAACCATTCCCATGCTCAAGGAAAGCTATCTGTTGGGAATGGAAACCGGCAATTTACTCTACGCAGTCTATAGCATTAATAATTACTTTTTTAATCAATTTTTCTCTGGCTTTTGTCTAACTGACATAGAACCGGAGATGGAGCAATATTGCATCATTTTGAGCCAAATGAAGCGAGAAAACCCTGTAAGTTATCTGCGAATGCAGCAGCAGGCTTTTCAAGGCTTTGTGACCAACACTGATTACCCCGATCGACTAATTGGTGAGAGCTATGATGAAACTGTGATGTTCCCCCAGTATGTCCAAAAAAATGAATCGTCCGGCTTGGCATTTGCTTATATTTATAAATTGATTTTGGCTTATCTTTTTGATCATTATGAGCGGGCTATTGATTATATCAACGCAGGCTCCCCTTGCATGTATATCATCACGGGACATATTCATATTTCAGTTTTCTATTTCTATGCAGGGTTAACCTACTTTCGGGTTGCCACTACTCAGTCTAGCTTAGGGCGATCGCGGGCCTTATCTCTCGGAGAACAGCAGCAAGCTACCTTAGCCACTTGGGCCAATCAATCGCCAATTAATCATCAACATAAGGTGGATTTGTTAGAAGCAGAAAAGTGCCGCGTGCTGGAAAAGTTTTACGAAGCCGGTATTTTGTACGATCGCGCCATTGATGGAGCCAAGGCACAGGGATTCTTACAGGAAGAAGCTTTAGCGAATGAACTGGCTGCCAAGTTCTATTTAGATTGGAACAAGGAAAAATTCGCTGCCAGCTATATGCAAGAAGCCTATTACTGCTATGCCCGATGGGGTGCAAAGGCGAAGGTCAGTGACATCGAACAGCGTTATCCCAAATTGCTGGCTCCTATTCTCGAATCGACTTCCGAGAAATTAAATCCTCTGGAAACATTTGTTTCTGTTGCGACAGCAACCTATAGCTCCACCGCCACACAAAATTCCAGCAGTAATAATCTCAATGTCATGCTCGATTTGGCAACTATCATTCGAGCATCTCAAAGCATCGCTAGCACCATTCAACTAGAGGAGCTACTGCAACAATTAACGCAAATTATTTTGCAATATTCCGGCGGTGACCAATGCATTTTGATGGTTCCTGATCATGATGGTGAATGGTTAGTGCGGGCGATCGCCTCCACGGAAACGACCAAGCTTTGCACCATTCCTCTTCAGAATGAAAATTCCCTGCCTTTACCCCTAATTCAATGGGTGAAAAATACTAGAGAATCGGTGGTGATCAATGAAGGTCAAACCCATTTGCCGATCGGGGATGCTTTTCTTGATCGCCCGATGCCCCAAAGCGTGTTGTGCTTACCAATCCTCAACCAAGCGCAATTGGTGGGCATTTTGTATCTCAGTAACCAAGCTGCGAAAAATGTATTTACGAGCGATCGGCTCTTGGTTCTGAATTTCCTTTGTGCCCAAGCAGCGATTTCACTGGAAAATGCTCGGCTCTATCAGCAAGCACGCACCTATGCTCAACAGCTTGAACAATCTCAACTACAAATTGTTCAAAGTGAAAAAATGGCATCTTTGGGAAACTTGGTGGCGGGAGTTGCCCATGAAATCAATAACCCGATCGGCTTTTTAAATGGCAGCATTCAAAATTTGCAAGATTCTTTTCAGGATCTCATTGGTCATTTAGAACTCTATCAACAACATTATCCCAACCCTGAACCCAGCATCACAGAAAATGCAGAAGAGATTGATTTAGACTTTTTGAGTGAAGATTTGCCAACCTTGTTGAAATCGATGCAATTGGCAACCGATCGCATCAAAGGTATTAGCAATAGTCTGCGTACTTTTTCACGGGCAGATACTGAATATAAAGTTCAAGCCAATTTACATGAAGGAATCGACAGCACATTATTGATTCTGAAATATCGACTAAAAGCCAATGAGCATCGCCCCGCTATTGAAGTCAGTCAAGACTATGGGGACATTCCGGCAATCGATTGCTTTCCGGGACAGCTTAATCAAGTGTTTATGAATCTTTTGGCCAACGCGATCGACATGTTCGATGAGCTAGCGCAAGGGCAATCATTCGAGGCGTTAGCGGCCCATCCGCAAACCATTACGATTGGCACTCGACGAGTGGATGATCACGTGCAAGTGACCATTCAAGACAATGGCAAGGGCATGAACGAGGAATTACAAGCCAAGATTTTTGATCCCACTTTCACTACCAAGTCCGTTGGCAAAGGCACAGGGTTAGGCTTGGCGATCGCTCGCCAAATTGTGGTGGAAAAACATGGCGGTAGCTTAATGGTGCGATCGGAGTTGGGCCAGGGGTCTCAGTTTCTGATGAGTTTGCCCATTCACGGATCTTGAGCAGCTTGCGAAATGGTTGGAG
This sequence comes from Limnothrix sp. FACHB-406, assembly GCF_014698235.1. Classification (NCBI taxonomy): domain Bacteria; kingdom Bacillati; phylum Cyanobacteriota; class Cyanophyceae; order Pseudanabaenales; family Pseudanabaenaceae; genus Limnothrix; species Limnothrix sp. FACHB-406. The sequence continues at coordinate 72,688 of NZ_JACJSP010000006.1, forward strand.
ATTTCGATCACAGACTGCCTGAAATTAATAACCTAGAGCTAATAGCCTAGAACCAATAACCTGGAACCAATAATCCGAAATTAATAACCTAGGCTCCATAGCCTGAAATTCAATGCCGATCAGCGAGCAACAATCAGAAACAGAGATCAGCAACAGAGATCAGAGCATGAGTGATTACAGTTTTGTCGATGGGTTGCGCGATCGCCGTCGCCGGTTAAGCGATCGGGTGTCGTTTCCGGTGGCCCTGTGGTCTGGGCAAGGGGCGGCGCGAAATTTTCCCGCCAATCGCTATCCTTTTCGGGCCAGTAGTCATTTTCTATACTTTGCGGGTCTGTCCCTCGAGCGGGCCGTGCTGCTGATCCTGGACGGGCGCTCCATTCTGTTTTGGGATCAGCCCACGGTTGATGATGCGTTGTGGCACGGGCCGGAACCCTCGCGGGCGGAATTGGCGGCCCAAATGGGGGTGGAGGATGCCTATCCCCTGGCGGAGCTGGCGAGCTATTTGGGCGATCGGGTGGTGGAGGTAGCCACCATTGCGGTGCAGTCGCCTGCGGCTCGGGCCGATCAGGAAACATTGCTGGGGCGATCGCTCCCCCAACCGGCCCAGGCGAACGGCCCCGATGGGGCCCTGGTGGATGCGATCGTGGCGGTGCGATCGACCCAGGATCCGATAGCCCTAGGGGAGTTGCGGCGATCGGCGGCGATCGCGGTGGCTGCCCACCGGGCCGGTCTCGCGGCCACTCGCCAAGCCCTCACGGAAGCGACCGTGCGGGCGGCCATCGAAGCCACTTTGATCGCCCAGGAGGCTTGCCCCGCCTACAACAGCATTGTCACTACCCGGGGCGAAGTGCTCCACAATGAGCGCTACCACCACCCCCTCACGCCGGGAGATTTGTTGTTGGTGGATGCGGGGGCTGAGGTGGCCAGCGGCTGGGCTTCCGACATTACCCGCACCTGGCCCGTATCGGGGCAGTTTTCCACCACGCAGCGGGCAATTTATGAGGTGGTGTTGGCGGCCCATGATGCGGCGGTGGCGGCGGTGCGGCCGGGGGTGGAATACCGCGACATCCACCACAAGGCGGCTTGGGTGTTGGTGGAAGGCCTGGTGGACTTGGGCATTTTGCGGGGGCAACCGGCGCAGTTGGTCGATCGGGATGCCCATACGCTGTTTTTTCCCCATGGTGTGGGTCACCTGTTGGGGCTGGATGTGCATGACATGGAGGATCTGGGCGATCGCGCGGGTTATGCGCCCGATCGCCAACGCAGTAAGCGGTTTGGCTGGTGTTTCCTGCGGCTCGATCGCCCCCTGGAGGTGGGCATGGTGGTGACGATCGAACCCGGTTTTTATCAAGTGCCGGGCCTGCTGCAAGACCCCGCTCGGCGCGATCGCTATGACGACTGTGTTGATTGGGAACGGTTGGCCCAATTTGCCGATGTGCGCGGTATTCGGATTGAGGATGACGTGTTGGTCACGGCGACAGGGCCGGAGGTGCTCACGGCCGATTTGCCCACGGATCCCGACCAAATTTGCGCGCTGATCACTGGTGCTTAGCGGGTTCAAAAGTCAGCCTCAAGTCTGGCTCCTGGGCTGACGGGCGTTTCAGCCCAGGAGCCAGCCCCTAGCTAGACAACAACAGAGACGGCATCGATCGCCCGCCACCATTGGGCAGCATGGGCGGTATGGGTCGATCGCCCAAATTACCCCGAATCAGAAATCGATCGGGCAAATCCGCCGCCGATTCTGCCTCCTCCAGCGCAGGCGGCGCAGGGGGCAACTCCACCACAAAGGTCGTGCCCTGATTGGGTTCCGACTCAAACCAAAGCCGCCCCCCATGCTGCTCCACAATGGTTTGATAGGCGATCGACAGGCCCAACCCCGTCCCTTGCCCGATCGGCTTCGTACTAAAGAAAGGATCCAAAATGCGATCGTGCACCGCTTCCGGAATGCCGAGGGCATTGTCTCGAATCCGAATCACCGCCCGCCCGCTGGCCGGATCCAGGGCCGTGACCAGCCAAATGGTGGGGCGTTCCTCCTTGGCTAACCATGGGGGCGACTCGATCGCCACCGTCAAAGCATCGATCGCATTTTCAATCAGCGCCGCCAACGCCTGATTCAGCGGCCCCGGATAGCAAGTGATGGCCGGCAGTGCTCCCCACTCATGAATGAGCTGAATTGAGTGGAGTTGATCACCGCTGCGCAAAGCATTCAGCCGCCCTTGAAACAACACCAAGGCACTATCCAAACTCTCGTTGAGGTTAATGCTCTTGACAATTGCCTCATCCAACCGCGAGAAAGCCCGCAGCGATCGAACAATCTTTTGGATTCGCTCCACGCCCGATCGCATCGATTGCAACATTCGTGGCCAATCCTCAGCAATGTAAGCAGGATCCACCTCTTCCACCAACGCTTCCACCTCAGCCGAAGGAGCCATCCCCGATCGCGCCCACTCCGCTTGGTAGACATTCACCAAATTCAACAAATCCTGGATATAGTGCCCCGCGTGGGCCAAATTGCCCGCAATGAAGGCCACCGGATTGTTCACCTCATGGGCCACCCCCGCCACCAACTGTTCCAGCCCCGCCAACCGTTCCGCCTGCACCAACTGGGCCTGCTGCCACTTCAGGGCCTGCAACACCGCCTCCAACTGAGCCGCCTTATCCGCGAGCTTGTCCTCCGCTGCCTGTCGCCGCCGAATTTCCGCTTGGGCCTGTTCGTACAGTTCCGCCTGCAACACGGCCACGGCCAACTGATGGGACAACCGCTCCAACAAATGAATTTCGTTCGGATGCCACTGGCGCGGACTGTGGCAATGGTGAGCGATTAACAGACCCCAGAGCCGGCCATGGTCAGAGATGGGCAACACCAAATTAGCCCGCACTTGGAACCAACGCAGCAAATTGCGATGGCACTCGCTCAGGGGAGCCGTTTCAATGTCGCTGATGGCGCTAATGCGTCCCTGTTGGTAATCCTGGGCGCGGCTGATCTGAAAACAGGTGTCCTCGATCGTCACATCCAACGACGCATCCCAACCCTCGCCCACGGACTCGGCCACCACCATGCCGCTCCAGTCGGGGTTAAAGCGATAGACCACCACCCGATCGGTCTGCAGCAGTTGGCGCACCTCATTCACCGCCGTGCTCAACACCGCCGTCAAGTCCAGGTCTTGGCGAATGCGCTGGGTCACACCGCTCAGGAGTTGTTCCTCTTGCAATTGCCGATTTTGGCGCTTGCGGGCTTCCACCGCTTCGGTCACATCCGTTTGCACGCCGATGTAGTGGGTCAAATGGCCCGCCGCATCATGCACGGGGCCGATCGAAAGGCGATTCCAAAAGGGCCGGCCATCCTTACGGTAATTGAGCAACACCACCTCACAGGCCTCGCCCCGGCGAATGGCCTGGCTGAGTTGCTCCACCGCCACCGGATCCGTGTCAGGCCCCTGCATAAACCGACAGTTACGCCCCAACACCTCTTCCCGGCGGTAGCCTGTCATGGTCTCGAAGGCTTCGTTGCAATAGATTAGGGGGCGATCAGGCCGGCTCATATCGGCGATCGCAATGCCACAACTGGCCGAAGCCATCGCCCGTTCATACAACTCCAGGGTCACCGGCAATAACCCTGGACTCGCTTGATTTTCCATAAGCCTCCAAGCTTCAGGATCTGACTCGTCCTCTGATTGGTTTGTGGTTTGCCATCCGGCCAAACATTCAGAACCATTCAACAGCGCCGTTGAATCTTCAGACACCCTCTCGGATGACTGGGCATTCATGGTGTTTTCCGCCGCACCCTGCAACGACAAACAGCGTTCAAGGTCGATCCCTGGTGATCCCGAATCCTTCATTGTTCCGGGCCAGTCCACGGTGATCAAGAGCTTGGTTAAAAAATTTCGCGATTCACCCGATTCAAATGCTGTTGATTAGGATTGATTTTTGCTGAATTTTATTTCCCTAATCTCATTCTAGAAGTGATTTCAGGAATTGATTGGGTCGACGGCGGCCACCGGCCACGGAGCGATGGGAGCTATGGGAGCATTACAGGAGAATTGTGGGGGAGTTGCGGGAGCATTGCGAGAACGTGGTGGGAATGTTGCGGGAACGTTGATCGATCGCACGAGACAGACCAAGGCAGACGGATTATTGTTGGCTGTTATTGTGGTTTTCGATTGATGTTGTGGTGTCTGGTGGCGATTCATGCCTAACCTGTTTTGGCCTCGGAAATGGACAAGGGCGATCGCTCCGGCTCGATCGCCCCAGTTGCGTCAGTCGTTGGGGGCGATCGGGCTGGTGGCCAGCTTGCTGGTGGGGGGCTGTGGCGGCGGCACATCCACCAACTCCGCCAACCGTCCCAGCGCCAGCGGCCCGGCGGATAAAACCCTGAAGTTGCTCTATTGGCAAGCCCCCACCATTTTGAATCCCCACCTGGCCACAGGAAATAAGGATTTTGACGGGGCGCGCGTGGTCTATGAACCCCTCGCCAGCTACGACAAAACGGGCAAATTGGTTTTGTTTTTGGCGGCAGAAGAACCCACCCCGGCCAACGGTGGCGTGGCCAAGGACGGGCGATCGGTCACTTGGAAGCTGAAATCCGGCGTGAAGTGGGCCGATGGCAAACCCTTCACCGCTGAGGATGTGGTCTTTACCTATGAGTTTTTGAGCGATCCTAAAACCGGCGCGGCCACCCTCACGGACTACGCCATGGTGAAATCGGTGCGGGCGATCGATCCGCAAACGGTGCGGATTGAATTCACAGCGCCCACGGCCAGTTGGTCTCAGCCCTTCACTGGCTACAACGGCATGATTTTGCCCAAACACATTTTTCAGGACTATGTGGGAGCCAGGGCCAAGGAAGCACCGGCCAACCTGAAGCCGATCGGGACGGGCCCCTATCAAGTGGAGTCCTTTAAGCCGGGTGATTCGATCGTCTACAAACCAAACCCCAACTATCGCGATCGGGCCAGCCTCGCCTTCGAGCAGGTGGAAATTAAAGGCGGCGGCGATGCCACCTCGGCCGCCCGGGCCGTGCTGCAAACCGGCGATGCCGACTATGCCTACAATCCGCAGGTGGAAGCGCCGATTTTGAGACAACTGGAAAGCGGCGGCAAGGGCAAACTGCTGGCCGTGACCGGGGCCCAATCGGAGCGGATTCACTTTAACTTCACTGACCCCAACCGGGCCACTGCCGACGGGGAGCGATCAAGCGTGCAGTTTCCCCACCCCTTCTTCACGGATAAAACCGTGCGCCAGGCCTTTGCCCTCGCGGTCGATCGCGCCACCATCGCCCAGCAGCTCTATGGCCCCACCGGCAATCCCACAGCCAATCTGATCATCGCTCCCCAGCAGTTTGCCTCACCCAACAACCAAGTGGAATTCAACCTGCAAAAAGCAGCCCAACTGTTGGATCAAGCGGGTTGGAAAGACACCAACGGCAACCAAATTCGCGACAAAAACGGCGTGGAAATGCGGGTGCTGTTTGTCACTTCGGTGAATCCCCTGCGCCAGAAAACCCAGGAGATTGTGAAGCAAGCTTGGGAGTCGATCGGGATTGGCGTGGAACTGAAGTCCGTGGATGCCGGAGCCTTCTTCTCCGGCGACCCGGCCAACGCCGACACCGTAAACCGCTTCCAAGCCGATTTGCAGCTCTACACCACCGGCAACACCTCCCCAGATCCCAGCGCACACCTGAAATGGTGGACTTGCGCCGAAATTGCCAGCAAAGCCAACGACTGGAACCGGAATAACTACACCCGCTATTGCAACTCAGCCTATGACCAAGCTTGGGCCAAAGCCGACCAGGAATTGGATCCGATCAAACGGCAGGCGGCCCTGATTGCCCTCAATGACCAACTGATTCAGGATGTGGCCCTGATTCCCCTCATTGCCCGGGCCAAAGTGGGAGCCGTCAGCGATCGATTGCAGGGCGTGGATCTCACCCCTTGGGACAGTGACACCTGGAACATCGCCACCTGGAAGCGTCCCTAACCCTCCATCCATCAATCGGGTTCAGAAACCGCCGAGTTTCTCGCCCTTGCGTTAACGGGGGCCCTTCATGGTATGGTTATTGCGACCTGGACCCGCGCAATCCCAACGCCCGAACCGTGTCAGAGCCGGAAGGCAGCAGCACTAAGGGATGCTTGAGATAGGCGCGGTCTCCGGGTCTCTTTTTTTGTTGATTGCTTTTGTTGATTGCTTTTGCTAATTGCTTCTGTTTATTGCTTCTACTTATTTTTTGTTCGTATTCAATCTTGTAAAGTACCCCGGTCGATCGCGGGATGGATCGCCGAATATATCTCGGGATAGATCTCGGGACGCATTGCGGGATAAGTCGCGGGACACATCACGGGACACATCGCGGGATACATAAATCAACGGGCGAATTTCCTGAGTTGTTGATGAATCCAACAACCACAGACCTGAATTGCATAGGATTGAAGTATTCAGCCTGTTGAACTGAAATCGAGACAGTCCTAGCGAAGGCTGAGGTACTGGTTTTGGCAGCCGATCGATCGGGAACGTCTCAGCGGCAGCCCAGTTCAATCACCAGGGTCAGGGCGCGGGGATTCGCGATCGCACAGCCACTAGGAGCGTAATTAACAATGATGGAGCGGCATCATGGGGCCAGGCAGGCGGCCCAACAGGCCTTCTTAGAGGCCCTCGAACGCCTACGGGAAAATCTGACCGATCCTGAAGATGCGGCCGCCCTTGACACGGTGGAACCCGAAGCAGCCCCCAGCGCCCAGGCCGCAACCGAAACCGCACCTCCCGCCAACCAGGAAATTACCCTGGAGGACTTGGAAGCAGCGATCGAGGACATTGAGCGCTATATGGGCAGCCGGCACCCACAGGACGAAGACCCCCAGGCTCCCGTAAATCCTGAAGATCCCGAAAATTCCGAGAATCCCGAAAGCTCTGAAAATTCCAAGGCGGCACAGGGTGAGGCAAGCAACCCCGATCGCCCCTTGGATCAAGGGATGGAACCAGCGGCCGAAACACCCGATCTGGCAGACTCAAACGCGCTATGGGCAGAAATTCTGTTGGGACTGGAGCAAAAGACCGCTCCTCCGCCACCGCCTGCGCCCCCCGATCGGCGGCGCTCAGGGGAAACCCGTTGAGTGGTTCCCTCAACGATTAGTGAGCCGTTAGCCGCGCCGCCCCTCTGCGATGCCCTCGATCGCCTCAAAGTAGTCTGCGGCCTCTTGCCACACTTCCCGAAATGACATGGCTCCCGATCGCTCGTTGGGCGACACCAGATGTTCCCATTCGGCAATGTAACTGGTCACTAAATCCACCATCGGTTCACTGATGCTGCTGGTGGGCATTCCCGCTCCGGCAAACCGATAGACCTGATCGGTGGAAAAAGATTGCAGTTGAAACCCTCCCGGCTGGGTGATGGCTTGGTAGGGGCCAATTTGCACGGACGTTTGCGGGGACGGGGCGGGCTGTTCGATCGTCATGGTTCCAAGCAATGGGGAATTGGGGGGCAATGGGAGGCGATCGGCTTGGGCATCGATCTCAATCGATCTCATTGGATTTCAATCAATCCATTCAGTCCAAGCAAACTAAGCAAGTCGGGACGATTAATCGAGATCAACCCAACGCGATCGACCCAAAGCAATCGATTGTGATTAACCGATCTAGAGCAATCAAGCCAACGCGATCGACCCAAAGCAATCCAGATCAATTCAGGGTGATCGATCCAGAGCGATCGGGCGATCGCGGCCCTAAACCCTGGCCGCAGCCGGGTTGCCAACATTGCTGGCTTGACGCATTTGTCGATCCTCCGGGTAATCCTTGTCGGGAATTGGGACGTAGGAACGAACAATTTTGCGGAATTCATCCCCTTCGATCATTTCTTCGTCGAGCAGTTGATCAACCAATCGATCGACCAGTTCTCGATGCTCACGGAGGATCTGACAGGCCTTTTCGTAGCAGTTGACGGCAATTTCCCGCACGGCGCGATCGATTTTGGCGGCCACCTCTTCGGAATATTCCGGCTGCGACATCCAACCTCGTCCCAAAAACACCTCGCCCGATTGGCTTTCCAGGGCCAACGTACCCAGGTCAGACATGCCATAGCGCGTGACCATTTCGCGGGCCAAGGTGCTGACCACCTTCAGATCGTTGCTGGCTCCGACGGTGATTTCGGAATCGCCAAACACTTCCTGCTCGGCCGCCCGTCCCCCCAGGGTCATCACAATTCGATCGAGAATCCAAGCACGGGTATAGAGACCGCTATCCACCATTTCTTCATTGAAAACCTGTTGGGCAAACCCACCAATGCCGCCCGATCGGGGAACGATCGTTACCTTATTCAACGGGTCAGAATGCTTCAGCAGCGTCATCAACAGGGCGTGGCCCACCTCGTGATAGGCAATCAAGCGTTTTTTCTTGCTATCCAACAGGGGAGCCAACTTCAGGCCAATGGTGATCCGGTCGATCGCGTCGTCAATTTCCTCCAGGCTGATGGCCGGCTTCCGTCGCCGGGCCGTCAAAATCGCCGCCTCGTTGAGCAAATTCGCCAAATCGGCCCCCGCAAAACCGGGAGTGCGCCGGGCGATCGCCTCGATCGAAACCCCTTCTTCAACCTTCTTGGTGCGGGCATGAACTTGCAAAATCGCCAGCCGACCCGTATAACTGGGCAAATCAACGGTAATTTGGCGATCGAACCGGCCCGGTCGCATCAAGGCCGAGTCCAGCACATCGGGGCGGTTCGTGGCGGCAATAATAATCACCCCGGAGTTGCCCTCAAACCCGTCCATCTCAGTCAGCAGTTGGTTGAGGGTTTGTTCCCGTTCATCGTTGCCGCCGCCAATACCCGCGCCCCGTTGGCGACCCACCGCATCAATTTCATCAATAAATACAATGCAAGGGGCGCTCTCCTTTGCCTTGCGGAACAAGTCCCGCACCCGAGACGCACCCACCCCCACGAACATTTCCACAAATTCCGAACCGGACATGCTGAAAAAGGGCACGCCCGCTTCTCCGGCGATCGCCTTGGCCAAAAGGGTTTTGCCCGTTCCCGGCGGCCCCACCAACAACACCCCGCGCGGAATCTTGGCCCCCACGGCCGTGAAGCGTTCCGGCTGCTTCAGGAAGGTCACCACTTCCTGTAGCTCCTCCTTGGCTTCCTCCACCCCGGCCACGTCATCAAAGGTCACGCCGGTTTTGGCTTCCATCTGAAACTTGGCGCGGGATTTGCCAAAGTTCATGGCCTGGCCCGAAGCGTTGGCCGTGCGGCGCACAATGTTCACCAGTAGGGCAATCACCAACCCCACAAACAGCAAATTGGCGATGAGACTGAGGGCCGCGGTGCGATCGACCGACTCTTGCACCGAGAGTTCCACCCCCTTCGCCCGGGCAATTTCGATCAATTCCGGGTTGCGCTCAAACAGGGTCACTTCGTAGGGCGAGCTGGCGCGACCATTTTGATCCAAAAAGACCCGGGCCAGTTGTTCTGCGGGAAACAGATCAATCCGCTTGACCTGACCCGCCTCCAACTTTTCCATCAGATCGCCGTAGGTGAGGGTGCGGCCGCGGCGCTGGTTGGCAGGTTGGCTGGCGGATGAGCTGCCGGATTGGCCAGCCGTGGAAGTCGCTTCCGAAGAAGAGCGATCGTTATGTTGGCCTTGGGCCAGTTGACCTTGGGCTAAGGCGGGCGCGGTCACCGTCAACAGGTTAAACAGCAGCAGGGCCGAGGCGATCGCCCGTCGCCGACGATGGCGCGATCGGGTGGGTAGGATCCATGAACCGGGATGCCCCCCACCGGTTCGATCGGCCTGCGATCGGTTAGCGGTGTGGTGCGATGATTCCGAGGGAGATCCCATTCCAAAAAAGCGCATCATGCTGAAAGCTGCTGGCGGTGTGGACTGTTTCTAGTCTAGCTTGCTCCGTCTAGGCCCTTGGCGGTTTGCACAGCCCGGTTCGATCTCTGGGTCATTGTTTGATCGGTGTCTGATCGGCGTTTGATCGGCGGATCGGGGCAATCTGCGATCGGCGCAAGCGTTCGATCGGGGCAAGTGTTCGCAATTCCCAGGCTTTTAGCGATCGCCCACCCGTTGGTCATCAACGGCCCCAAAAATCGCCTCAGGATGGACATAGTGCTTAAATTCCAGCAAATTGTGGAACGGATCGGCTAAAAATGCCGTGTAATGCTCCAATTGTTCCCCAGGAAACCGACGGCGCGGGGGCTGTTCAAAGGTGAGTTGTTTGGCCTCGGCTCGATCGATCAAGGCTTGCCAGTCGGCCAAGGCCGCAAACACCAACCCAAAATGGCGCGGATAGATCCCCTTTTGCGGTTGGCAGGCCCCAGGACTCACGTGGGCCACAATTTGGTTGCCATAGCAATTCAAAATCAGCGAGTTGGGCCCCTCGCGTCCAGCGGTGCAACCTAGCCCATCAATATAAAAGGCCTTGGTTTGGGCCAGGTCGGCCACCGGAAAGGCCAGGTGAAACAGGGCGATCGCCCGGGAATTTTCGGAACCGAAGGGTTGACCCGTGGGAGTTACTTCCAAATTTGCGGGAGTAGCTACAGCCCCGGTTGCTGAAGCCCCGGTTGCTGAAGTTATCGCTGTTGAAGTGATCATGATGAGAACGGTTTAGAGAAATTGCCAAAGTCAGAGGGAGCCACCATCCACCTGATAGCATGACAGAAGAAGTCTGAAGGAAAAGGCTGCCGTGGATTTCAGCGCGATCGCAACGCCCATTACCCAGCAAGCGACCCAACACCCTTGGCTCACGGCCGCGGTGCTGAACACGCTATTGCTCACCCTAGTGGCGATCGCCCCCAAAAAACTGCTCACGCCGGCCGGCATTGTCCATGCTTGGATTTTGGGTGTGTTGGTGTGGGGTTGCATGGGTTGGCCGGGCTATGCCGTGGTGGGGTTCTACTTTTTGGCGGGGTCGGCCGTCACTCGGGTGGGTTTGGCTCGCAAGGAAGCCGCTGGCATTGCCGAGAAACGATCGGGCGCAAGGGGCCCGGAAAACGTTTGGGGATCGGCCCTGGGCGGGGCCCTCTGTGCCGGGGCGATCGGGCTGTTGTCCTTAGCTGCTGACCAGGCGATCGCCCAAACCTGGATCCCCCTTCTCAGTTTGGCCTATGCCGCCAGCTTCAGCGCCAAACTCTCCGACACCTGCGCCAGCGAAATTGGCAAAGCCTATGGCCGGCGCACCTTTTCGGTGATTTCCTTTCAGCCCGTGCCGCCGGGAACCGAAGGAGCCGTCAGCCTGGAAGGAACCTTGGCCGGTTTTGCCGCCTCGATCGCCCAAGCCCTTGTGGCCTGGGGTGTGGGCTTAATTTCTCCCTTCGGAATTTTGGGATGCGCGATCGCCGCATTCCTGGCTACAACAGTGGAAAGTATTGTGGGCGCGACTTGGCAGGAGCAGCAACCGTGGTTAACAAACGAAGTCGTGAACGGTCTGCAAACCCTGCTGGCGGCCCTGCTGGCGATCGCGATCGGGTGGCCGGCGATCAGCCCGATCAGCCCCTAGACTCGCCCGCCAACCCCAACTCCCGCAGCCTTGGGGCCACGGCCCAAACCGCGATCGAAAAGCATTGGGCCAAGGCCGGTCGCCACGAAGCCGCCGTCCTCAAAGACCAGGATCCCGAAGAGCTACACCAAATGCGCGTGGCCCTGCGACGGCTGCGATCGGCCATTGTGGGTTTTGCCGTGGCCATTGACCTGCCCAAACGAGCCAGCGAGCGGGCCGTGGGGCAAGTGGCCAGAATTTTGGGAGAACTACGCGATTTGGACGTAATGGACGAAGCCTTGCGCGATCGCTACCTGCAAAACCTGCCCCCGGAAGAACAGCCCCTTTTGCAAACGGTTCGCGAAGAGCTGGCCGGCCAACGCCAAAAAGCCTTCGGTCGCGTCAGCAAAACCCTGCAAAAACGCGAATGGCCCGCCATCAACACAGCTCTGGGGCGTTGGATTGCCCAACCGCGCTTGCGACCCGCCGCCGATTGGCCCGCCGTGGTGGTGGTTCCCGACCTGCTGTTACCGGTTTTGTCCCACTGGTTAATGCATCCCGGCTGGTTGGTGCAAACCGAAGGGCGATCGGTCACGGATCTTTCACTGTTGGAGTGGGCGGTGATTCATGACCTGCGCAAGGTGGCCAAGCGGGTGCGCTACCAAATGGCCCTTTTTACCGATTTCTATGGCAGTGACTACGAGCAATTGCTCGACACCATTGGCGATATCCAAACCGTGTTGGGCGATTTGCAAGATATCGCCGTGCTGGAAAACTTTTTGGTGAAAACGATCGGGATTCAGTGGGCCACTGATGCGCCCGTTTGGGCTGGCTTGCTGGAACAACAGCGCGATCGAGCCTGGGAAAACTGGCTGCAGCTCCAGGAGCAGTTCGATCGCCCCAATCAACGGGAACGGATCCGAGACGTGGTAAATCGTCCGCGCCTCAACTCCTAACCATTGGCTGACTTCCTTAAGTCGTTTCAAGCCTTGAAGGACATTGATCCCTTAAGCTGTGCCATCCTCGCCCAGACCATACCAACCTTGGAGATAGGTTTGCAGCATGGTGGCGGCCGTCGTGCGGCTGGGGGACCGATCGGGCACAGACCACCACCCCCAGGCGCGATCGGGCGATCGCCAAAAAGCCTGATGGTCCAAGGGGGGATCAGCCCAAAACTGCGCCCGCCCGGGCCCCAACCAAGCGGAACTGCGGTGCGTCCATTGATCATGGCTGAACCGATAAATCGGCAGTCCCCCCGGCAGCGCCACCCCCCAACCATCCCAGGCAAACACCGCCCGCACTCGCCCACCGCGCCGCTGCCAAGCCTGGGCGGCTCCCAAGGCTGCCACCACGCCTGCACTGAAGCCAATTAGCCCGATCGCCCGTTGGGGATCGATCGCCCGCAGCGCCTCCAGCACCCGATCGCCCTGATAGGTGGCCTCCCAAATCACCAAGGGCTGGGGCCAGGCGGGTTTCCAGGTGGCCGCTAAAAACTGTTCCGTCGCCGATCGATCCGCAAAGCCGGGACAAATGCAACAAATCGGCATGGCGGCCTGGGTGCGTTGGGGCTGAGGTCTGGGCGCTTGAGCCTCGCAAGTCAGTGGAGCGTCATTTTGAGGGCCATGGAGTTGAAAATCAGGGGCTTGGCCGATTCCATTGCAACAATTGCCAGCGCTCCAAGCATTTGCATACTTATTTGAATTTTTCATGGAGATTGTTATCCCATTTCCCATTAATGTTTGCGTTTAATGATCAAGCATTACAAAAAGACAAGAACTCTCTTCAAGATCTCCAAAGAAACTTGTCTTCTTCTCAAGAATTTCCCTCAACTGGTTCCGATTGACCAACTGAAATCTGATTCCGCTTTCATAATAGAAATGAATCCCCCCACGAGGCATTTGTTGTGGCTGCGTCTTCCCAAAAGGCTGAAGGTCAATCCCCCCTGATGGCAACCCCAATCAGCGCGATCGACCCATCAGAAGTCGAAATCGGGCCCGGCGACGATCGGGTAGCCGTTTTGCTGATGGGCTATGGCGAAGTGGAGTCCTATGCGGATTTTGCCAATTACAACGAACAGGCTTTGAACCTGTTGACTGCCAAGTTTGCACCGGTTCCCCAGTGGGTTTATCCACCCCTGGCGAAATTATTGGCGGCCTTTGATTTGCATGAGTGGAGTCACCAACATGGTCAATTTATTTCTCCCCACAATGCAATTTTTGAGCGCCAACGATCAGGAATTGAGCAAGCACTCCAACAACGTTGGGGCGATCGAGTCTCGGTGTTTAAGGCGTTTAACTTTTGTCGTCCCCATTTGCCCGAGCAAGTTTTGGCAGAAATTCGCGATCGGGGATTTAGCAAGTTACTGATTTATCCCTTGCTGGTAGTGGACTCTATTTTCACCAGTGGGATTGCCATTGAGCAGGTGAACCGGGCCTTGAGTCAGTTAACCGATGGCGACACCCATTGGGTGCGATCGATGCGCTATCTCCCGTCGTTTTATGACCAGGCTAGCTATATTCAACTGCTGGCAAAGTTGGTGAGCGAAAAAATTGATCGGGACTGGCGATCGCACTTTTTGCCATCGCAAATTGGGATTGTGCTGCTGAATCATGGTTGTCCCCATGAAGCCAAGGGATTTGTGTCAGGAATTTCCGAAAGCCAAGCCCTGTATGAATCGGTGCGTCGGGAGCTGATCACTCGCTACCCCCTGATTTCGATCGGCTGGCTCAATCACGATACGCCCATGATCGATTGGACACAGCCCAATGCTCAATTGGCTGCTCGCAATTTAATTGAACTGGGAGCCAAGGCAATTTTGATGGCCCCGATCGGGTTTGCCACCGAAAACCATGAAACATTGCTGGATGTGGACCATATTTTCCTAGCGCTCCAGCGTCAATATCCTGAGGTGGTTTATCAACAATTACCCTGCGTGAATGATCACCCTGAGTTTTTGACCATGGCAGCGGATTGGGTTGATCCTCTAATTACGGAGTTATTGGCAGAAACCAGCGCTGTGATTCATTTCGCTGGGTTCGATCGCTCCAGCCTCGATTCCGAGCATCATCACCACCAAAGCCATAGCCATGATCACAGTTATGATCACGGTCATAATCATGGGGACAATCACAGTCATGATCATGGTGGCAACCACAGCCATCATCATGGCCATTCCCATGATCACGCTCATCATCAACATTCCCATCATTAAGGTTTCAAATTCAGCGACAGTTGCAGAATTGAAGCGGGATGATTCGGTGTTGGAATTGGCTCGGGGCTGGTGGTTTGGGCTGGGCAATATTGTTTGTAATGACACTGATCGCAATGGGTTCCGGGATTGGGTTCCCAGGCGCGATCGGTTCGTAATCGCTGGGCCAAGTCTGCAATCACCGCCTGGGCTGCGATTAGCCGTTCTTCGGTGACGGGAATTCGCACCGATTCTCCGGGCCGCAAAAAAATGAGGTTGATGTATTTCAACTCTCGTTCCCATTGCTGATTGATGGCGATCGCGTAGAGGCCCACTTGCATTGTGAGCTGATCGAAATCTGGCTCCACAAATTGCCGTGAGGTTTTGTACTCAATTAGCTCAAGGGAATCTAAATCAAACCAATCGAGGCGATCGAGCCGACCCGTGAGGGCAAATTCCAAATCATTGATTTGTAATCGACCTTGAATTTTTGCCTCCGTGGCCAGGGGTTTGAGGAAGCGATCGATCGGTTCAATCCAGTGATGGAAATAGCGCACCAAAATATCGTAGCCCTCAGCAATTTGACGCTCCGTGAGGCCAGCGGTTTCCTGAGTCCAGCAAGCATCAATCCAACTGAGTCCTGGTTTTTGGGGATAGCTATAGTCCCAATCGCGGTAAATTCGCGTGAGTGCCCCATGGAGCGATCGCCCCAGGGCCGCGCCTCCAAAACCCGCCGTCGGAATTTTATATTCATAGCGAAATTGATATCGAGCGGGACAGGTTTGGTAGGTGGTTAATTTGGCCGGTGAGAGTCGATAGGACATTTGGCTTCAGAGGGCTTCAGAAAAACCGGGAATTTTTGACCGCAGGATCTATCACAGGATCTACCGCAGAATCTATAGACTAAAAAGAATTGGGAGCCGATGCTTAATTTCGGTTAGATTTGCTTAGATTTAAGGCATAGCTTCAATTTTAAGACCTCCAAAATGGCCATGGGAATGCGAGCGATCGGGTTAATGAGCGGCACCTCCGTTGATGGAATCGATGCGGCATTGGTGGAACTGTCGGGGACGGAAACGGACTTGGAGGTGAAGTTGCTCCGTTCCGAAACCTTTGACTATCCAGCGGCCTTGCGATCGCAAATTTTGGCGGTTTGTGCCGGTGAATCCCTGTCCATGGCGGCCATGGCCCAGTTGGACGACGCGATCGCTCGGGAATTTGCGGCGGCCGCCAAAACAATCCAAACGGCCCAACCGGACTCACAACCCATTCGCTTCATCGGTTCCCACGGACAAACGGTGTTCCATCGCCCACCCCAAACGGCCGACGAACAATCCTTGGGCTACAGCTTGCAGTTGGGTCGCGGCAGCGCGATCGCCCACTGGAGCGGCATCACCACCGTCAGCAACTTTCGGGTGGGCGACTTGGCCATGGGGGGCCAGGGTGCGCCGTTAGTGCCTCGGGTGGATGCTTACCTGTTGGGGGATGAGCAGGAATGTCGCTGTGTGCAAAATATTGGCGGCATTGGCAATGTGACCTATCTCCCGGCTCGGCGGGGGTTCGCCAATTTGACAGCGTGGGAGGGGGCCGTTTGGGGTTGGGACACGGGGCCGGGCAATGTGTTGGTGGATTTGGCGGTGCAACATCTAACGGACGGGGCCCAAACCTTCGATCGCGATGGAGCCTGGGCTGCCCAAGGGCAAATTTCAGATTCCCTGGTGGCCCAGTGGCTGGCGGATCCCTTCTTTAGTCAGGAGCCACCCAAGTCCACGGGACGCGAGCACTTTGGCCCGGACTGGTTGGCCCGCAGTCGCCAAGCGGCGATCGCCCTGGGTCTGTCCGATGCCGATTGGTTAGCCAGCCTCACGGAACTGACGGCCCGTTCCATTGCCGACAGTTACCGCAACCACTTGCCCCAACTGCCCGATCGGGTCTTGGTCTGTGGGGGCGGCAGTCGCAATCGCACCCTCTGGGCCCGTTTGCAACAGCATTTGGGATCAATCCCGCTGGAAACCACGGATCAATGGGGACTCTGTGCCAGCAGCAAGGAGGCGATCGCCTTTGCGGTTTTGGGCTACTGGCGACTGCTCGATCGCCCCGGCAACCTGCCCGCCGCCACGGGAGCACGGCAATCCGTACCCCTCGGCGAGGTGTGGCCCGCCCCCAGCGCAGGGTAAACTCGATGGCAGGTTCGTAACAAAACATTTCAAATCTGAGTTTCCCCCTGGAGGCCCCACCCTTGGCAACCCCCACCGGATTCGGCAAGCCCAAAGCCCAACCCAAAGCAAAATCGAACGATCGCCGCGCCGCCGCTGCCAGTCAGCTTGATGAGATGCGATCGAAGGGAATGCCGGAATTTGAAGTTTACGTGCGGGTCAAAGACCAGAAACCCTGGTACCCGGTTGGGGCCTTGGCGGTGAACCGCAGCAATCAAATTAACCAGGCCATCTTTGCCAATGAAAATGACCTGCGCCAAGGGGCGTTCCGTCTTTTTCCGCGCCTGAAAAAACAGCAGGGCAATTTGGAATATGGCTATCGGATTAAGGCCTACAAGGACGATCCGATTACCCTTGCGGTTCAACCCACATCGGTGTTGCCTGGGCCGCTGCAAGGGGCGATCGACCAAGTGCGGGAAGGTCTGGGCAGTTTGGTCAGTCGGTTCACGGCTCGCCGCTCTTAGATCATCATTTCCTAGCCTAAGACACAGGTTCAAACCGGCCTCACGACCTGGGGCGATCGGGCAGTGACCACCACTGGGATTGCCCCCAGGATCGACCATCAACGCAATTTGGCTAAGATGGTGGCCTACAGAAGCATTGGACTCTTTCACCAGGAGAGCGATCGGCATGGCCCAACCCGTTCCGCCCGTCATTTTGGCCCCCGTTGAAGATTTGGATCGCGAACGCCAATGGCTGGAGCAGTCCCTCGCAAACCTCCTCGACTCGGAATATATTCCCGAGGCCGTGAACAGCCAAATTGCCCGCGTAGCCGCCAATGCCTATATCCGTCAACGCATGGAAGGCGAGGATGATATTGATGGCATTGCGATCGCGATTTTGACGGAAATGCAGGGGTTTGACTTTTCCAAGAGCTTTTTCAGTGAATTTGCGATCGCCAATGCGGTGAGTGAGCTACTGCTCGATCGGATGGGCATTGAACCCTGTTGTGGTCGCGGCCGCTTTGATCCGCCGGCCGCTGCTTAGGCGGCTGCCTGGGCATGAATGGGTTGCGACTCGGGCGTTGCTGCCAGCCAGCCGCAACCCTGAGCACCAGTCCACGGAAAAAACCAATCTTTCGATAGGATGGGAAGGCAGAAAGGTAACCGCCAAAGACCGCCCCACCCATGACCGCGAAAGTATTGGTTGAGAAGAAAAAGCTAAAGAATCCGCCCCTTGAGATCCACACCCTGGGCGATCGGGTGCTGCGTCGTCCGGCCAAGCGCGTGGCCAAAGTGGATGCTGAAGTGCGCAAAATCGCTGAAGACATGCTGAAAACCATGTACAGCGCTGACGGCATTGGCCTCGCAGCTCCCCAAGTGGCGATCGACAAGCAAATTATTGTGATTGACATCGAGCCAGACAAGGCCGATGTGGAACCCCTAATTTTGATCAACCCCGTGGTGAAGTCCGCAGGCGGCCCCCTGGAATGCGACCAAGAAGGTTGCCTCAGCATCCCGGGAGTCTATTTGGATGTGGAGCGCCCCACCCAAATTGAAGTGGCCTACAAAGACGAAACGGGCCGCCCGCGCACCCTCAAGGCCGATGGGCTTTTGGCCCGCGCCATTCAGCACGAAATGGATCACCTGAATGGGGTGATGTTTGTCGATCGGGTCGAAAACGAGCTGGCCTTGACCACAGCCCTCAAGGAAAAAGGCTTTGTCTATGGCGATGTGCGTCCTGTGCGCTAATGCGGAGGAGCTGCGCTAATCGATTTCACACCGTGGCCTAGCCCAGTAACCGAAGTTGCTGGGCTAGGGCCGGAATCCCCAAACCTGCGGGATCAAGAGGATATCAGCCAGGCTACTTCAAGAAAGCCATTTCAAGAAAGCCATTTCAAGAAGGCGATCTCAAGCCAGTTCAGGCCAATGCCGGCCCAGATTTTTCAGCAAAAATTCAGCAAAAATTCGGAGCAAATCAAAACCCATGCTGACTCCTAAGAGTGGCTTATTTTTGGCGATCGCCTGCGTTGCCGCGATCGCAGCGGTGGGTTGTGTGTTTGAACTCACGTCCGGCGAACCGGAATTGGGAACCGTCACCACAGGAACCATTCTGGGCTTGAGCATCCCTGTCACGATCGCCAGTTTCTTTGGGGCCATCAAAAACGCCCAACAGGATTAGGGCTAGCCTGTCCCATCGCCCGCAACCCTAGCCCCTAGGAGCCAGTTCTCGGCAGGCTACCTTCGCGCGGCAGCGTTGTTTTGGTGGCTCGGTTCGTTTTCGCAATGATGTAGTCGATCGCTCCGGCCAGATTCGGGGCGATCGCGTCGGGTTCATACCGTTCCAGGCGATCCCGATCGCGAATTCCGCTGAGCACACCCACGATCGGGATTTGAGCCGATCGAGCCGCTGCAATATCCGCCTCCGTATCTCCCACCATCCAGGTCAGGGCGGCGGGCGGCAACTCGCCCATGGCCTTGGCCATGAGTTTGGGCTTGTCTTCCACGTCGCGGGTTTTCACATAGTCATTCGGTAGGCAATAGCGGCGATCGGGTGTGAAGAACCGCGCCAAGCCACACCGCTCCAGCGCTTCATCCAATTCCCGCACCCGGCGCATCGTCATTACCACCAGCTCCCAGCCCATGTCTTGGGCCCGCTCCAGTGCTTGGATTGCACCGGGAACCGGTTGATCCAGCGACATATATTCCATGCGGTGAACCGTGTCCCGCCGCAGTTGGGCAAATTGATCCGCTTGGGTTCCATCCAAGCCCGATCGCACACCAATTTCAGCCTCTTTGACTTGGGCCCGTTTCAGGTTCCAAAATTCCCGCTTGGACAAACGGTGGATTTCCTGACCCGATCGAGCAATTTCCCGCAAACAGTATTGATAGACCTGGTAATACCGTTCTGAAACATCCGCGATCGGGCCGTCGAAATCCGTAATCAGTCTCATATGCTACTAGTGACCTGATGATGGACAAGCGAATTTCGCAATCAATTTGCAAACTGATTGCCTTAGCTCGCCCTTAGGTTTGTTAAGAGTTGTAATGAAATCTATCTAATGACAATTCACCCCATTCGTCAATTGAAAGGGTCGTTATAATCACCGATCGTTCATCGAAATATTCAATGGCTTGATCCAAGATTGCTTATTTTCATTCTCAATAACCCTAATTTTTAAGCAGTTCCCGACAGCATTTCTGTGCCCTAGACTGGCGTTGATTCCCGATCGTTACTGTTGATCGCCCTTGCCGATCGTCACTGCAATCACGCGCAGCCATTCCCCATTGCCCTAACGCAGCAGCACGATTCACGGCGGTCACGGACGCTCAAAATTCACAATGATCATTCACCACTAAAATTCATATCGAGTTCGAGTTATCAAAACCGGTTAAAAATTTGGCACAAATTCGCGCTCAATGAAGCGGCAATTTGGCAGTAACTCCCCCAGAGTCTGGCGCTGATTTGCCCAAATGTGCCTGCGGAGCCAGCCCTAAACGGCCAAATATTGCGCGTTTGGCCATGATCGATCGAGGGGATGCTCCTACGACGTGATCCCCTGAATTTGCGGCTCAGCCCCGATCAAGCGGCCGATGGTCATTTGAGCCATGATCGGGACTGTTACGAAACATTTCAGAAATAATGCTAATATGAAGTTGCCCTTAACAAGTTCCAGGGCAACCCCCCAAAAGTCACGCTTTTAGACCCCCACTTCACCAAGTCTTTACGCAAAAACGGCAAATTTTATACGTTTCTTTAACTGGGTCTGGCTTAGACTTTTTAAGCTGAAATCGAGGCAAGGGGAGTGTATCTTGCAATGAGCCTTGAAGTATGGCCTGCTCTCACGTCAAATCTCGATCGCACGAAGCGAAATTACCCCAAAGCCTCATCGGTTTTCGCAACAAATTGGTTGTTTTTGTGCCCAGCCAAACAGGATCTTGGTTTGCAGCTTGTCCGCTGTACCTGTTGAGACATCATCTGAGTCTCTGAAGCATTGCTCAACCTGACTTGAACGGTTTTTCCAAAACGGCTACCCCCATTCATCAATTTTGGTCGGTGGCTGCGGCATCCAAACTCGGTGTGCCCCCTCTGCAATCACGACGCTTCAGCGTCACTTGTTAGCTTTCTTCAACTTTCCAGATGTTCCAACTTCTCCAATTCCTTCGTGACAGCATCGATCGCATTGAAATCCGCGATCGGGAAATGGCCCTTTTGATCTATCGCCTCATCCCCAGCCAATGCCCCTTTGCTCGGGACGTGAAGTTGTTTGGGCGCTTGTTGTTTCGGATTCCGCCCCTGTGCAAGCTGAACCCGCTCTATGAACAGTTGATGGGGCTGCGATTCCGCGCCACTTGCTATTTGGTTGACCAATGCGGCATAGATCTGCTGGCTTTGGGTTAACCAACGCTGGGCTAATCATGGTTGACCAATGCGGCATGGATCTGCTGGCTTTGGGTTAACCAACGCTGGGCTAATCAACGGTTCACCAACTAACCAGCGCACCAACTAGCCAACAATCAAAGCCAGAGCCGATCGCCCAACAGGGCAATCACGCTGCTCGCAATGGGCACGGTGAGGTTGTCGATTCCCCACTTGGAGAAGGCTTCCAACCCCGTTGCCAACCCGGCAATTCCCAGGGCGATCGCCCCAGCCGGCCAACTGAACCCTTGGGTGCTAAACAAAATACTGGCGGCCACCAGAAAACTAACGATGGCCATGGTGGCACTACCTTCCCAACTTTTGGTGATGCCGCCTAATTGATATGGATGGCGGCCAAACCGCTGCCCCACCAAGGCCGCCAACCCATCACCCCAGGCCATGACCAAAATGCCCAACGCTGCATATTGGGGGCGATCGGCTGGCCAGCAAAGGGCAATGACAAGACCAATGCTGATGGCATAAAACAGCGTGCCCAAACTCCGGCGACCCACGCCGTTCACGCTGGGGAGCAGGGGTAGGTGATAGGACAGCCAGGCCCCCAAGGCGGCCAACAGAGAAGCCGCGATCCCCACCCAGGCCGGAATTTGCAACCACCAGGCCAAGAGCAACACATGGCCGGTGCTGATATGTACCACTTTGCGCCCCACTTCGGGCCCCGCAACCTGGCGGCGATAGAGCCATTCGGCGGTGAAGATGGTGGCTCCCAACCAGGCGGCCACTAGGGCGATCGACCCCAGCAAAGAGGGTGTGAGGTTGAGGTGAGGATCAAGAAAAGACATGGGAGTTGCAACGCAGCCGAACCCGATCCACTCTAGCCTGGATTGCGGCGCTCCCGATTTCCCCAACTGGGAGCTGCGAATTAACCAGCCGCGTGGTCAGCTTCGCTCGCAACTCAGCTAGCGGCGACGGCCACTGCTGCCAAAACCACTGCGCCGACTGGAAGATCCCGAGCTACGCGATCGCTCCCGCGCGGAAGAACCGGACGATCGAAAGGTGCTGCTGCCAAAGCCGGCCCCGGTCGATCGGCTGCCATCGCGGCTTGGGGAACGAGTGGCGCTGGACGGCGTGGCGGTTGTGGTGGAGTCAGGGGTTGTGCTGGGCGTTGCGGCCGGAGATGAACCACTGGTGTTGGAACCAAAGCCGCTCGATCGGGAAGTGGGGCTGGGGCTAGGGCTGCGGGTGGGGCTGTTTGCTGGCGAAGGTCGCAAATTTTGGGTGGTGCGGAAGTTGCGATTTTGCACGGGCGCTGGGGGAGCGTTGTAGCGCTGTTGGTATTGCCCGGCGGCCTGTTCATAGGTTCCGCCATAGCCGCCAAATCCCGTCAGCACCGATCCCGATCGATAGGGCGGCGGCACGTAGTAGTAGGGCTGATAAAAGTCGAGGTCAATTTCCAACTCCCCACCGCGCTGCATCGGTTGCCAGTAGGTGGGTTGCAGTCCCGCCTGTTGCACTTGGGTCGGTTCACCGCTCAACATTTCAATTTTGAAAGTGGGCAGCAGATGCAACACCGGAGAACTCGTGGGGCTGCTGACGGCCAGATAGCTGGTTTTGCCCGCTTTGGCTTCAGCTTCCGGAATCTGAGCCATTTGCAAGTTGCTGATCCGGTAGGGACTCATCCCCGGCGGCGCATTCAGCAACATGAGGGTATATTCCCCGGTGCTGTTGTTGTAGCTGGCCTGTTGCACAGGATAGTTACCCGCCACCGCAGGCGCAGCGGCCCTTTGGTTAACGATGCCATTGTTCGTCGAGCTGTTGGCATTGTTGGCATTGTTGGCGGAACCACCGCAGGCCGCCACACCCCCCCCCAGGGCGATCGCCAAAGCCAGCACAGCGAAACGCCGGAGGGCCACCGATCGCGATCGAGACCAAGCGGGAGCCAAAGAGTCTGCCAACAACCGATGAGAAACCATAGCAACCACATCAATCAACCATCATGACTCTACAAAACTTTCGGGATGGCCAGCAATGGCAGAAATGAGTGATGACCGATGGCCGGCTATTGCGGCCAGACGAGTCCTGATCGCCCCACCGCCCGATCGCTTCCCGATCGGCCAAGGATTATAGTCATTTCAAATAAGAACGAGACAGTCTACCCGCTTGGGGCTGGTACGATGCCACCAGCTCATCCAGGGATGTCTCGTCTGACTCATAGGCTCGCTTCTTCTTGAGGGCCGCAAAATCCCCTTCAATCGGATTGAAGTCCGGAGAATAAGGCGGCAGAAACAACACTCGATGACCGGCCTGCTCCATTAACTCCGTTACCCTGTGGGGTCGATGAAACGCCGCATTGTCCAGGACTAAAACCGAGGGTTGAAGCAGCGACGGAATTAACTGTTCGCTTAACCACTGCTCAAACAATTGCGCTGTCACTGAACCTGGAAACAACAACGGCGCTAACCACTCTTGGCGAGTTCGAGCGGCCAGCAGGTTTTCTCTTGGACGACGCTCGCCACTCCGCTCTCCATAGACGGGCACCCCTCGGGGTGACCAGCCGTACAAACAAGGGGCATCTGGCTCAAATCCGCTTTCGTCGCAGTAGACAATCGACCAGCCGGCCTGTTTTAGCGCCCGCAACTGACGGAGGTAGAGCTGGCGTTGGTGCGGGCAGCGTTGTCGATAGCGAAGCTGTTTTTTTTACAAGTCACCTTCAGTTGCTTGAGTCGATAGCTGATCGCGCTGGGACAAACCCCAAATTCAGCAGCTCGGTCTCGCAGGCGGGCATCAGGGTAACGTCGCACATGGTCGAGGAGCTTTTTGGGATCGAGTTTTCGAGTCCGAATCTTGGGTAGGGGCTTGGGGGTTGGATTCTCTAACCAGCGGTACAGAGTGGCTCGACTCACCTGGAAGGTGCGACTAGCGGTTGTGGGAGGCATTCCCTGCGCAACCGCAGCCAAGACTCGTTGTCTGAGGTCTTTGCTGTAGGTCATGCTGTCTCATTCCTAATTGAACATACTATAAAAACAGCAAAACAGCAAAACGACGGCTCAGCACAAAGACTGAAGCCGTCGAGAGAGGAGAAAAGAAATGAGACGATTAACGCGGCTGAAATTCAGCTAAAGGCTTTTGCAGTTCAAAACCTGCCCCTACTGTTGGGTCACCTGCTTGCTGGTATACGCATCCATGGCGTAGGCATAGGCGGGGCGGCGCTTGCCGTAATCGATCGAGGAACCCGTGATCGCTTGGGCCAGGGTTTCAAATTCTTGGGAATTCCAGTTGCGCGAGTGGATCGGTTTGGTCTGCTCGCCCAGGAAATAGGCTTGGGTTCCGAGGACGACGGCTGCGAGCCAGCCGATCGCGAACAGTGCGATGAGTAAAACCATGACAACCTCTCGGGGTGATCGCAACGCTTTGTTGCCTTATGTAAATAAATGTAACAACATGTTTACGATCTGTCAAGCAAATCCCTCGGGATGGTTTTCCTCGCGTTGCCTCACCGTGCCCAACGTCGGCTAATCCCGCCCATTCAAGGGTTTCTGGTGACGGTAATGGCCGGGTTTGATCCCTCCAAAGTCCGGTTTTTTGCCCCGAGCCACCCAAGACAGCCCATCAAAAAGCGATCGGCCATGGCCGATCGCTGAGGAACAAAAGCCCGGATTCTGAGAATCTGGCTCAAATTGTTAAAGAACGTTGCAAGCCTGGGAGGCAGCATCAGCCCCTAGGACAAGGCCGCCTCTAGGCGATCGTGGGCGGCCGGTTCCGCCACGGGCGTTAGGATCCCCAGTTCCGATTCGGGGATTCCCAGCAGGTTGCCGTAAAGCTTCACGTATTCGATCGCGGATTTTTCCCAACTGAAATCTTGGCCCATAGCCCGCTGCTGCAACTTGAGCCATTCCGCCTTGAACCGGAAGGCTTCCGAAGCCCGCACCATGCAGGTAAACAAATCCAGCGGTTCATAGCGATCGAAACAATAGCCCGTGCCCGCTTGGCCCACGGGATCGTTATGTTGCACTGTGTCCACCAGGCCGCCGGTTCGCCGCACGATCGGGATGCAACCATAGCGCATGGCCAGCATTTGACTGATTCCGCAAGGCTCAAACCGCGACGGCATCAGGAACGCATCGCACCCGGCATAAATCCGGCGGGAAAGGGCATCGTTGTATAGCAAAAAGACTGAAACGCGGCCAGGATGGCGGGCCGCCAGTTCCCACATCTGGGTTTCATAGTAGCGATCGCCCGTTCCTAGCAGCACAAACTGCGAATCGGTGTAGGCCAAGAAGCGATCGATCGTTTGCATGATCAGATCCACCCCTTTTTGTTCCACCAACCGCGACACCATCCCCACCAGGAACGTGTTGGCATTGATCTCTAGGCCCATCTCCTCTTGCAGGGCCACCTTGTTCAACCGGCGATTCTCGATCGTCTCGGCCGTGAACGGTTTGACCAAAGCGCGATCGGTGGCTGGGTCGTAAACCTCCGTGTCAATCCCATTCACAATTCCCGACAGCTTGCCGCTAATCCAAGACATCAACCCCTCCAACTGCTCGCCATAGGTGGGGGTTTGGATTTGGTGGGCATAGGTGGGCGACACCGTGGTGACCCGATCGGCATATTGCACCGCCGCCGCCAAGGTGTTGTGGCCCTGCATATACCAAGGACACCAGGTCATTTGCTCCAATTTCCAGCGCCAAGGCCCTTGGTAAGCCAGGTTGTGAATCGTAAAGACCGTCGAGATGTCCGGCGATTGGTGCATCCAAACCGGAATCATGCCCGTGTGCCAATCGTGGCAGTGAATAATCTGAGGTTTCCAATAGTTCCAGGCAAATTCCGAGGCGGCATTGGCAAACAGGGTAAACCGCCAATCCTCGTCATCCCCAGAATAGATACGCCGCGGCCAAAATGCCGGATGCCCCATTAGGTATAGGGGAACATCGGTTCCCGGCAGGGTTGTTTCATAGACGGCAAACCGCTGAAACATGGCATCGCTCCACCAAATTGGCTCCTTGGGCGCGTCCACTAACTTGTCAGCGATGAAGCCATAGAACGGCATAAAGATCCGCACGTCGTGGCCCATGGCCCGCAACACCTTGGGCAACGCACCAACCACATCGCCCATGCCACCCACCTTGGCCAGGGGAGCTACTTCAGCGGAAACAAACAGGATTCTCATGGGGCGATCGCTTCTATATAGAGATCAGATGCTATGCAGGGCTGTAACTGTTTTACCAGCGGTTCGGTGTTTTGGGAGTGCTTATTGCTGCCGATCCCCACCGATCCCCTGAAGCCGATCGCCCCGTGGGGCCCCATCAGGCAGTCACGAATTTTGCAAACCGGGTTTTGTGCGCCCATCCATCTTGCTTATTGCGAAAATCAGCACATTTTTGCCCGATCTCAGCCGCTGGTTTCCCCGATCGCCCTGGTTTTGTCAAACCCTGGCCAGCCGCACAATGACGGGCAATTCAGGATTTTGTGATTCAAGATGCAGACCACCTCGCCAAAGGTGGGTATTCTAAAATTAGAGAACGCAATGATTTCGAGTTTTGATATTTCTTTACTAATTTGCCGTCAAAACCGCAAAACGACTTCAAAATTCGTTACTATAGAGTTTCCTCAGTTGCCCAGCGGTCGTTCGCGGAGCCGAACTGCCATGAAAAAAGACCCCACAGCTACGGATCTCGTTCGCGCCTACCTTCGTGAAATTGGTCGCGTTCCCCTGCTCACCCACGAGCAAGAAATCGTCTTGGGCAAGCAGGTACAACGCCTCAACGTTCTGCAAGAGGAAAAAGACAAGCTGACCCTGCGCCTGGGCTATGAACCCGGCTTGGCGGAATGGGCAGCGGCAATCGGTTTGAGCCTAGATGAGCTGAAAGCCGCCATTCGCGAGGGCGATCGCGCCAAACGCAAAATGGTGGAAGCAAACCTGCGCCTCGTGGTGTCCGTTGCCAAGAAATACATCAAGCGAAATGTGGACCTTCTGGATCTGATCCAAGAGGGCACGATCGGGATGCAGCGCGGCGTTGAGAAGTTTGACCCCACCAAGGGCTATCGGTTCAGTACCTATGCCTATTGGTGGATCCGTCAGGCCATCACTCGGGCGATCGCGGAAAAGGGGCGCACCATCCGCCTCCCGATCCACATCACCGAGAAACTGAACAAAATCAAAAAAGCCCAGCGCACCCTGTCGCAACAACTGGGCCGCAGCGCCACCATCGCCGAGTTGGGCGACGAAATTGGCCTCTCTCCCAAGCAAATCCGGGATTACCTGGAACGGGCCCGCCAGCCCCTATCGTTGGATTTGCGAGTGGGTGACAACCAAGACACGGAACTTGGTGAGCTGCTCGAAGACGAAGGGCCCTCCCCAGAGGAATTCGCCACCCAGTCTTCCCTGCGCGGCGACATTGAAACCATCATGGCCGACTTGACCCCCCAACAGCGGGAAGTGCTTTCTCTGCGCTTTGGGTTAAGTGACGGTCAGGCGCTCACGTTGGCCAAAATTGGTGATCGCCTGCAAATTAGCCGCGAGCGCGTCCGCCAAATTGAACGCGAAGCTCTCACCAAGCTCCGCAAACACAAGGCAGACATCCGTGAATACCTAGCCAGTTAAGGATTTGGTGCTCATTTGTTGCTGAACTTCTGTTGCTGAACTTAAGTTCGTTTTTTAATCGACCATTTATATTACTATATTACGCTGGGTCAATTTGATCCGGCGTATTTTTTGGCTTTATAGGGAACGGGGCGATCGACTGCCCCGGGGGACTTGGCGTGGAGCGAAATCCGGAGGAAATATAAAATCTTCATGAGTTTTTCACAATCCAAATCGCTATTATGAAGTGTTGATGAAGAGACTAGGCGAAAAAAGGTCTCAAAATCTATGATTGGGATCAAGCGGTACTTAACCAAATGTTCTTCTACGTCTTCATTTGGTGACTCTTCATGAAATTCTCAGTTGTTATCCCCTGCTATAACGCCGAACAATGGATCAATCAGGCTTTGCAAAGCATTGCCGAACAAACCATTCCAGCTAGCGAAGTCATTGTGGTTGATGATGGTTCTACCGATCGCTCGATCGAGTGCCTCCGTCGTAGCCCAGTACCAACCAAAATTTTGCGCACACCCAATCTGGGCCCCGGAGGAGCCAGAAATGCAGGAATTGCCGCCGCCACTGGTGATTGGGTTGCTTTTTTAGATGCCGATGATTGGTGGAAACCAAACCACTTAGAACGCATTCAAGACTTAGTTGGCAACTCGGACGATGTGCTTTATTTGGCCGCCGCTGAGCACTATTCCATCAGTGCCGATCGAGTGGTTTCCATGTCCGATACGGGCCCATTTTCAGAGCCAACGGGGCAACTAGATCACGCCACTTATTTCCAGCTTTATCGCAAGCATGGCATCTTGGAACTGTCGAGTTTGGCCGCCCGTCGATCGCACCTGCAAGCCGTTGGTGGGTTTGATGAAAAAGCATCCGGTGCAGAGGATTTAGAATTGGTTTTGCGGGTCATTCATGGCCAAACCTGGGCTTACGATCCCGTGCCTTCCAGCCTGTATCGATGCAGCAATCCTGCCAGCTACTCCCGCACTGCCCATGCCAACGAACAGCGCTTAACCGCTAAGTTTCGGGTCTTTTTGAAGCACCGCGATCACTATCAAATCAGCCAATCAATCTTCATGGAGCTGGGCAAAACCATGATGAGCAAGGCAATTATGAGCGGTGATTGGCAAATGCAACAGCGGGTTAAAGAGTTGGTTTATTACTACCTGTCAACTCCCCAAAAAGCTGTTTTCTCGATCGCTGGACAGTTACCCACCTTCTATAGCCTATTGAATCAACTGCGCAATCAACTGAAAGGAGAGCAGTACCGACCTCGCAAGGTGTTGAACCCGGTCAGTGCTTAATCTCTTCAACGTTGCTTCCTAGGCTTTCATACCATTGCATTGCTCTTGATTGGGGCCACTCCATTTCAGCCCCAATTTCAGAGCCTGCTAAAAGCGGTTCACAGCTAGCTGTCAATCGAGTTCTGTACTTTCATCTTTCATAGAACCGGAGCATTCAATTTGTTCTGGTTCTATTTTGTTTTTTCTTTCATTCTTCGATTTTTCCTATATCTCTGATTGATTTCTATCTTTTGAAGATGAATAGTAGCTCCGCTGAAGTTGACTTTCTGGCAATCCAGATGACCATGCCACAGATAGGCCACTTAAACATCGCCAGACTTCGTTTGATCAGTCTCGATCACAAAGAAACTGCCTAATTTTCCTGATTAGTGGCGTGAGAAATTGAGCAAATTGCCGCATGATTGCCACATAATCGATCTCCGTCAAATCCGGTGAGGTCGTCTTGGCCTCGTCTTGGCTGGCAGGAGGTCTGAAAAACCAAAACTGCTACCCTGTGGATCGCCTCGATCGACGCAGACCGGGGGCTGAAGCTCCTCGAACCCGGGACTCTTGGCGCTTTGCCAGTCCCCCAAGTGACTTCTCAGGCATCTTCATTTAGGTCTAAATTGACCTGTTGATGAACCCTGAGTTGACCCTGATTTGGCTCTCAGTTAGTTCTGAGTTAGTTCTAAACTGACCCATTGGAACCGCAGCCCTCAGCTTCAGCCACCCGCACCAGCCTGAGTGCGCCGTGCCGTTGACTGCGTTAGTCCTGCCACGACGGAGAAACTGTAGCGCTCATGTTCGATCGCCTCTTGGCCCAAGCTCCCAAGCTCGCGGCCTATCCCCTGCCCTTGCGGATTGCCAGCTTCATCGGTGTGTTGTTGGTGTTGTGGTTGCCGGTGGCGGCCCTCACCTGCTGGCCCCTGGTGCTGTCCCTGGGTTGGAGCCACAACCTCACCAACCTGATGGCGGTGTTGACCTTATATTTGGCCATTCTGACCACCCTGTGGCTGTGGGGGCGACGGGTGCGCGGTCAGCAACGGCCGCTCTCCGCCTATGGTTGGTCTTGGAACCGGGGCATGGTGCAGGATTTGGCGATGGGCGTGGCGATCGCGATCGGGAGTTTTGCCCTGCTCCATGGTCTCTATTACCTGTTGGGTTGGTTTTGGTGGGAAATGCCGCCTAATCAGTCCTGGTTAACCATTTGGCTGAATGGCATCCTCAACGGCGTGGGGATTGCGTTCCTCGAAGAGCTGTTTTTTCGAGGTTGGTTTTTGGCAGAATTTCGCCACTCCATGCCCCGGAAACAAGCGGCCATTTGGACGAGCGCAATTTTTGCGACCCTGCATTTTTTGAAGCCTTTGGATGCGGTTTTGGCCACTTGGCCCCAATGGCCGGGCCTGTGGTTGCTGGGAATGACCATGGTGCAGGCGCGGGCCTTGGGGCGGGCCCAACCGGGCAGTTTGGGTTGGTCGATCGGGATGCATGGCGGTTGGGTTTGCACCATTACTGTTCTGAGCCTCAGTGGCATGGGGCACTACAACCCGGCCGTGCCCGCTTGGCTCACGGGCATTGGTGGCAACCCATTGGCCAGTGTGTCGGGGTTGGGATTCATGGCGATCGTGTTTGGGCTATTGCGCTGGCGATCGCACCGGCAATCCATGCCCCCCATCCACTAAAAATTGCTTAGAAAATCCGTCGAAAAGTGCCTGGGAATCTAATTGAGATCTCATCAAGATTTGGTCGCCATCTGATCGCCTGAATGATCCTCTGATCAGCCCCATGGCGAATCCAAGACCTCAGCCAAATGTGTCAAAATTCCTGTACGCCTTGATTTGCGCCCCAAATTTCCCATGACTGTCGCCGCTCTCGATCGCCCCGTTCAACCCGATTTCCAAGACGACTTCGATGTGATTGTCGTGGGAGCCGGCCATGCGGGCTGCGAGGCGGCCTTGGCGGCGGCCCGGCTCGGTTGCAAAACCCTGCTGATTACCCTGAATTTGGACAAAATTGCCTGGCAGCCTTGCAACCCAGCCGTGGGCGGCCCGGCCAAGTCGCAGCTTGTCCATGAAGCTGATGCATTGGGCGGTGAAATTGGCAAAATCGCCGATCGCACCTATCTGCAAAAGCGGGTATTGAACGCCTCCCGCGGCCCAGCGGTTTGGGCGCTGCGGGCCCAAACGGACAAGCGCGAATATGCCGCCGAAATGAAACAGGTGGTGGAAAATCAGCCCAACTTGATGATCCGGGAGGCGATGGTCACGGATCTGATTTTGGGAAACAACGACGAAATCATCGGCGTAGAAACCTATTTTGGCGTGGCGTTCCGCTGTCGATCGGTGGTGCTGACCACGGGCACGTTCCTGGGCGGGATCATCTGGGTCGGCAACAAGTCGATGCCCGCCGGTCGCGCCGGGGAATTCGCCGCCGTGGGGCTGACGGACACCCTGAAACGGCTGGGCTTCGAGACCGATCGCCTGAAAACCGGCACGCCCGCCCGGGTCGATCGGCGATCGGTGGACTTCAGCAAAATGGAACCCCAACCGCCCGACCCCGATAACCGCTGGTTTAGCTTCGACCCGGCAGCTCACATTGAGCGGGAGCAAATGAATTGCTATTTGACCCGCACCACCGCCGAAACCCATCGCCTAATCCAAGAAAATCTGCATTTGTCGCCGGTCTATGGCGGCTGGGTCGATGCCAAGGGCCCGCGCTATTGCCCCAGCATTGAAGACAAAATCGTGCGTTTTGCCGACAAGGAATCGCACCAAATTTTCATTGAACCGGAAGGGCGAGAAATCCCGGAACTCTACATTCAAGGCTTTTCAACGGGCTTGCCGGAACGCTTGCAAATTGCCATGTTGCGATCGCTGCCGGGGCTGGAAAACTGCACGATGTTGCGCCCAGCCTACGCGGTGGAATATGACTACTTACCCGCCACCCAGTGCTATCCCACGATGATGACCAAAACCGTGGAAGGGCTGTTTTGTGCGGGACAAATTAACGGCACCACGGGTTACGAAGAAGCAGCCGCCCAAGGGTTAGTGGCGGGCATCAACGCAGCTCGGTTGGCACAACAAAAACCGCTCGTAATTTTGCCGCGCGAAAGCAGTTATATTGGCACGCTGCTCGATGATTTGTGCACGAAAGAATTGCGCGAACCCTATCGAATGCTGACCTCGCGATCAGAATATCGGCTGTTGTTGCGATCGGACAATGCCGATCGCCGGTTAACGCCTTTGGGTCGCGAAATTGGCTTGATTGACGATCGCCGCTGGGATCTGTTCCAAACCAAACAGGCGAATATTGCCGCTGAACAGGAACGGCTGCAAACCTCGCGGGTTAAGGAAAACGACCCGTCAGCTCCGGCGATCGTGGCGGCCACAGGCGGCCCGATCAAAGGCTCCGTAACCCTGGCGGAATTGCTGAAGCGGCCGGGCTTCCACTACGAACAATTGGCGGAGTTTGGGTTAGGCAATCCCGACCTCGATCGCACCGAAACGGAAGGAGCAGAAATCGAAATCAAATATTCCGGTTACATCCAGCGGCAACAACGACAAATCGAGGCGATCGCCCGCCAAGAAAATCGCCGCCTACCGGAAAATTTGGATTACCAGGCGATCGACACGCTCTCGAAGGAATCGCGGGAAAAACTGGCAAAGGTGCGTCCCCTCACGGTGGGGCAAGCCTCGCGAATCGGCGGCGTGAACCCGGCGGATATCAACGCGCTGTTGATCTATTTGGAACTGCGCGATCGACAACCGGCTACTACAATCACAGCTTAGTGACCGGAGTAAACTTAGAAGGTTAGCGTTGGGTTGAGGCACGAAACCCAACCTACTAAATACTGAGATACTACGGATGACTGGTAGGGCTGATACATGATCATCAATTGGATACAGAAAATTGCATCATGGGTGCAAAGTTTTTGGAATCAGTTGGACGAACCAACGAAACGCAAAATTATTGACGCAATCGTGAAAGAGTTCGGAGAACTACTTCGTGCATTCTATCGAAACTGGAAGAATCAATCCAAAGGTCAAGGCTAGGTATGACAACGTTTAAAGAATTCATGCAGCAACTTAAAAGCTCATCTGCATCAGCTTTGCCATCTGCGAACTCATTGGTATCGGCTGTCGAGAGTTCGCTGACTCTAGCAGTAAGTAGCCTATTGCCTTCAGCACCAGGCAGTGATGAAAGTGAGGATGAATTGTCTAAAAAATACAAATTTGCAGAGAGAGTGACAAATTTTATCCATGATGATCAATTCATTTCGGAGCTAAGTGACCAAGTTGGATCACCATCCCCAACTGAAACTGAAGATGAGTTTGTTGCGCGAGGTAGTGATGCACTGAAAAAGATGCTATACAACCGATTTGGTGTCAGAGAATAGCCGCACTGCTAGCTCATAGTAGCAGCAGTAGGGTGGGCACTGCCCACCTCATAATCATCGTTCTGCACATCCGATCACCTTTGGCAGAGGGTCATCATGGATTGGAAGATAGATAACACCTGGGCTAGAGGGTGGTGGGCAATGCCCACCCTACTAGCTTTTTGTCAGTGGTCAATGGAGATTTACTCATGCAAAGCTTTCGAGTCAGCGCCTCAAAAGTTGCGATCAATGAGAACCAAATTTCAGCCTTCTGCCAGCGCTGGAAAATTACGGAATTTTCATTGTTTGGGTCAGTCCTAAGAGACGATTTCCAACCCGAAAGTAGTGATATTGATGTGCTTATTTCGTTTTCCCCGGATGCGCATTGGACACTGTTTGACTGGGCAGATATGGAAGATGAAATTCAACAAATTTTCCAACGAAAAGTTGATCTAATCAGTCGCCGAGGACTAGAGCGCAGCCGCAATGAGCAACGCCGTCAAGCCATCCTAGATTCTGCTCAAGTGATTTATGCAGCCTCGTGAACCAAACTACCTACGAGATATGCTAAACGCTGCACAATTGGCGCAAAGCTTTGTGCGGGGTATTGACTGGGAAGTATTTGAACAAGATTTAATGCGCCAAGCTGCGGTCATTCGTCAGTTTGAGATCATTGGTGAAGCCGCTCGTAGAATTTCTACTGAAACTCAAGCAGCTATTCCGAGCATTCCTTGGGCTAAAGTGATTGGGATGCGAAATCGCCTGATTCATGAATATGATGCGATCGATCTCGAAGTCATTTGGGACACTATTCATCTGGCATTGCCGGGGCTAATCACTGCCATAGAACGAGCCATTACCTGATTTCCAGGGGTTAACTCGATCGCGTTGGTTGTGCTCAACCGGGTAACGAATCCAGCAAAGCAGTCAACATTCGGCCTGGATCGGCTTTCAGCTTCACCGCCACCAGACCCAACAAACCACTAGCCGCTAAACCCAAAAACCAACCACCCACCGGCCAAGGCACATCCGCCACGCCATAGCAGTAGAGCGCAGCGAAAGCCAGTCCCAAAAGCCCCAGAACAGTGCCGCCCCAAAATCGCTGCCAAGTCGTCAGGTTCTGGTCTGGATTAAGATCATCAGGTTGCGTCTTCATCGGTTCACCGGACAATAATAGGTGGACGATCGGGCGTTAAGTCCTGATCTGCTTCTCCAATGTAGCGAAACTCAGCTCAGGATTGTGTCCCCAAGTTCAAGATTTATAGATCAAATGGACTTTTCGTTTCAATGTACCTACTGTCATGAAGTGCATGAAGGATCACCAAGCTTTGGATTCACAGCGCCCGATCCCTACGTGGCACTTAGCGAGGAACAGAAGCAGTCGATCGCTTCGCTGACCGATGATCTATGCGTGATTCGCTATGAAAATGGCACAGTCGATCGATTTGTTCGAGCAGTGCTGGAAGTCCCCATTCATGGCATTGATCGCCCCTTTCTCTGGGGAATTTGGGTCTCAGCAAGTGAGCAGAGCTTTGATCGCTATGTTGCCACGTTTGATGACCCGATTGAGGGCGATGGTTTCTTTGGGTGGATCTCAAATCGCATTCCTGAATATCCCGTGGAGTCGATGCGATCGGGCGATGTTTACATCCAAATGGGTCAGCAGCGCCCCAAAGTCCTGCTTCATCAGCCTAAGCAAGGAATTGATCAACTATTCATCGATCAGCAGCAAGGAATTCCAGTCGATCGCGCCCAAGTTCTAACCGAAAAACTCTTACACGGACTCTAGGGTGTCACGCATAAACCTCAGGAATTATCCGGCTTGCTCTGCCTGAGTCCACTGTTGCATCAGCCATTGTATTGTTTCCCCTTGGCTCTCCTGTTGGCTCCGTTGCAAGGCTTCGGAAACTAGGGCGATCGACAGATTGGGTAATACTGCGGACGTTTCAATCACGCCGCTACGACCCTGATCAATTCCAAATGCCATCACTTGGGATTGCACCGAATCCACCACCCAATATTCCTGAATTCCTAACTGTTCATACAACAGTCGCTTAAATCCCAAGTCTGTATTGAGGGAACTGGCGGCAATTTCGATCACCAACGTGGGCGGCGCATACTGATTCAGATCGACGATTGCATTATTAGCTGGTAGCAAGCGGCGATCGTCCCCCAAATAAAACGCAATGTCTGGCTGAGCTTCCCGTTCTCCTGGTTTCTGGAAGCTTGTGTTTGTGTAGCCATGAACTCGTATGCCTTGCTGCATGGCATACAACAAAATGATTGCACTCAGCAGTGTGTTATCTCGTCCGTGCAGTGGCCCAACTGGTGACATATCAATCAAAAACCAACCATCGTGATAAAAGCATCGAGCCGCTGCGAATTCGGGGCGATCGGCTTGCTGGCGAAAATCTGTCCAAGCGCCAGCCAGCCAGCCTTCGTCCAAGGAAGCAGCGATTGGGTTCGGTGCGATCGTTGCAAGATCGATCATGGATTGTTAGCCTCAGTGCGATCGCCTTATTTGATTATGACTCAAGACTTTAATGTGTCTCAGTTGAATTTCTCGACCAAGAGTAAAGCTCTAATCTGATAGTTGTGAATTTATAAACTGAAGACCATGATCAAATCTAGGAATCATTCGGCAGTTCAAATTTTGTAGGGACTCCACAATATCAGGGCGATCAAAGTCCTTAGAATTTCGATTCAGAAAACAAGCTTCCTGCGGCTTCTTCTCTTCCAAATGATGGATAACCGAAGCATACACAACTGAGTCTTGGGCACTTAAGCCATATTCAGACTCGCAAATAGTCGCATGATTCAAAATTTTCTGAGAAAGAGTGATGATCTCGGCCGCGTCAAGCAACTGATTCCGATAAAGCAAAAACCTTGATTGTTCCTCTTGAGTACTCGCAATGATTAAGCTGGCAGTATCTTGTAGATTCTGAATACGAGTTCGATGAGCTTCTGACCTTCGTAGCTGACTCAGCTCTTGATTAAGCTCTTCTTGAAGCTTTTTACGCTTTTGAGCTTGTCGATACAGCTTGTCATTGGGTTCAACTAATGAGTAAGCAGGTACGATCAACTTCAGTTGATGTGATTGACATAGCGCCAGAATTACTTCACAAGATTCATATTCTTCCTGCTGAAAGACCAACTCTAGAAAAAAGTTAGTCTCAACATAGACACTGATCATGCAACCAGAACCTCATGCTCAATTTTTCCTCCTTGAATAGCTGAATAAAGCCCCGATTCCAGAATCCAGCTTTGAGACTCATCCAAGTCACTCGGCTCTGGATTGGCATAGATTAGTGTTGCCAACCAAGTGGAAACAATTAAGACCAGGCTTTGCCCAGCGACTTGATCTTTAGAAATATTGGCACGATCAAAGTAGGGCTGAAGAATTGACTCTGCGTTGATGATGTAATCAGGTTCTCGGAGCGATGGGATAGGCTCTGCATCACACCAAAGATAAAAATGATCTAAGAATGCAAATAGGAAATAAGGCACGTTGGGCTGATCGCCATGGGCTAACAGATTCTGGCGAAACTGAGCAACCCAACTAGGCGATTTTTGGCGGTAGCGTTTGACTTCAACCATCAGCACCAAACGCCCATCTGCACCGCGCACAACTAAATCTGCTTGCATTTAAGGAGTTCCAGTTAATAGTCCAAGCACAATTCTGACCAGAAGTGCCTAGCTCCAGTATCGCTGATCCCATTGAGTCAGCATAAAAGTACAGATGCCGACCTAGGAGCGATCGGCATCTGCTGGTTAACGAGTTTTTAGGCCAATTGCGATTGCGTTACCCGATCGCACCTTGCAGTTGGGTTTTCGCGGCGGCGATCGCTTCGTCCAGTTTGCTGGCATCGCGGCCGCCCGCTTGGGCCAGGTTGGGTTTGCCGCCGCCGCCGCCGCCGCAGAGTTTGGCGATCGCCCCGATGAATTTGCCCGCTTGTAGGCCCTTGGCGATCGTCGCTTTGCCGAAGGCCGCCACCAGGCTCACTTTGCCGTCATCGGTAGCCGAAGCCAGCACCACCGCCGCGCCGTCGCCCAGCTTTTGGGCCAGCCGATCGCCCGCCGTGGTCAGGGAAGCCGCATCGACTCCATCCAACCGCGCTACCAAAATGCGGAAGTCACCGATCGCCTCGGCCTGACTGGCCAAACTATCGGACTTGGCGATCGCCAGTTCCGCTTTCAGGGCATCCAGTTGCTTTTGGCTGGTTTTCAGCTCCTCTTGCAGGGTGCTGACCCGATCGAGCACTTCCTCAGGCTTCACCTTGAACCGATCGCTCAGGTCGCGCACCACCCGATCACGCAGGTTCAAATAGTCCAAAATTGCCGGGCCCGACACCGCCTCAATCCGTCGGATGCCGGAAGCCACGCCCGCTTCGGAAATAATCTTGAATGCGCCGATTTCCGCCGTATTGCTCACGTGGGTACCGCCGCACAGCTCCATAGACACGCCGGGGAAGTCCACCACGCGCACCACGTCGCCGTATTTCTCGCCGAACATCGCCGTTGCGCCCTTGGCCTTGGCATCGGCGATCGGCATTTCCGCCACCACCGCGCCGTGGGCTTCCGCAATCCAGGTGTTCACTTGGCTTTCCACCTGGGCCACCTCGTCGGCGGTCAGGGGGCGGGGGCAGTTGAAGTCAAACCGCAGCCGATCGAAGTCCACCAGCGAACCGGCTTGGGAAATGCTGGGGTCGATCAGCGCCTTCAGGGCCGCTTGCAACAGGTGGGTGGCGCTGTGGTTGGCTTGGGCCCGGCGGCGGCAGGCTTGATCGATCGTTGCCGACACCGTTTGACCGGCTTTCAGGATGCCGCGCTCGATTCGCCCGAAATGCACAAAAAAGTCCGATTCCTTTTTGACATCGGTGATTCGCACCAGCAAATCATCGCCGCTGAAATAACCGCGATCGCCAATTTGTCCGCCCGATTCCGCATAGAAGGGGGTGCAATCGAGCAGAATTTGCACCTCGTCCCCGGCGCTGGCAGTTTCTACTACTTTGCCCGCCACCAGCAGCGCTTCCACTTGGGCGGTGCTAGCGCTGTTTTGGTAGCCCAAAAATTCGGTTTTTTGGACTTTTTCGGCGAGGGAGTCGATCGAGCCTTGGACAGTCAAATCGATCGTTTCGTGGGCGGCGCGGGCCCGTTCCCGCTGCTTTTCCATCTCCACTTCAAACCCGGCCGCATCCACGGAAATGCCCTGCTCTTCGGCGATTTCCTGGGTCAATTCCAGCGGAAAACCAAAGGTGTCATACAGAACGAAAGCATCGGCTCCCGAAATTTGTTGGGGATTTTTCGCCAGAATTTCTGCGAGCAGTTTCTCGCCCCGTTCCAGGGTTTTCAGGAATTGGGCTTCTTCCCGTTGCAATTCCGATTTGATGTAGTCGGCCCGATCGCGCACATTCGGATAGATCGCTTCCGACAGGGCGATGGCCGTTTCGGCCACTTTTGTGGTGAATTCACCGGCAATTCCAATCAAGCGGCCGTGGCGCACCACCCGCCGAATTAACCGCCGCAAAATGTAGCCCCGACCGAGGTTAGAAGCCGTCACCCCATCAGCAATCAAATGCACCACAGCGCGCACGTGATCGCCAA
Source organism: Limnothrix sp. FACHB-406 (assembly GCF_014698235.1). Lineage (NCBI taxonomy): Bacteria > Bacillati > Cyanobacteriota > Cyanophyceae > Pseudanabaenales > Pseudanabaenaceae > Limnothrix > Limnothrix sp. FACHB-406. The sequence continues at coordinate 111,722 of NZ_JACJSP010000006.1, forward strand.
TCACCTTGAGGGAAACCTTGGTTTTTTCGTCGGCTTTAGTGTAGTCAACCTGGGCAATATCGGCGGCCGTTTTAATGATCGGAAAAATCAGATCCGTTTCATAGTTATTCGGCACTTTTTGCAGGATTTGGGCCATCCGTTCCAAGCCCATTCCGGTGTCGATATTTTGGTTTTGCAGGGGCGTGAGATTGCCGTCTGCATCGCGGTTGTATTGCATGAACACCAAGTTATAAAACTCGATGAACCGCTCATCATCTTCTAGGTCAACTTCGCCTGCTTGGTCGGGGAAAAAGTCGTAATAGAGTTCCGAACAAGGGCCGCAAGGGCCGGTGGGGCCAGAGACCCAAAAGTTATCGGCCTCGCCCATCCGTTTAATGCGATGTTCGGGTACACCGACTTGATCGCGCCAGATTGCAAAGGCTTCGTCGTCGCTTTCAAACACACTAACGGCGATGTTTTTCGGGTCTAAGCCAAAGCCCACTTCGGGATCGGTGGAGAGTTTCCAAGCCCAGGCGATCGCCTCTTTTTTAAAATAGTCCCCGAAGCTAAAGTTGCCCAACATTTCAAAGAAAGTGTGGTGGCGCTTGGTGCGGCCCACGTTTTCAATGTCGTTGGTGCGGATGCATTTTTGGGAAGTGGTGGCGCGTGGCGTGGCGGGCGCTTGCTGACCCAAAAAGATCGGCTTGAAGGGCAACATCCCGGCGATCGTCAGCAACACCGTCGGATCTTCCGGAACCAGGGAGGCGCTGGGCAGGCGCTTGTGGGCCTGGGCCTCGAAGAAAGCCAGGAATTTTTCGCGAATTTGGGAACCGCTGAGGGGGGCTGGCGACGGCATAGGGCGGGGGTAAGCAGGGCGATCGGGGACGGGAAATAGTTGCGAAAACCAGTCTATGAGTTTAACTCAAGTCGGGGCGGCGCTGGTTAACTCCAGGACTCGTTGATAGAACCAATGGTTACGATCGCGCGTTTCCTGCAAACTTTCGGGATAGGTGCGGCATTGTTTTAAAAAGCGTTGCCAGCCCGTCACATCACAGGTGAATCGATCGTACCGACGGCGATCGATCCAGGTTTTTCCCAGTAATTTCAGTTGCCAACCGGCGGGCCGCCACCGCTCGATCGGGAAAATGCCCGGCTGATGTTTCAGGGTGTGAGTTTTGCTGGTGAACGGAAAGGCCAAAACCCTCCGCCCCAACAATGTTCCCCAATAGGCTCCATGATAGGAACTGGTGAGAATGGTTTCGCCGGATCCGAGGAAATTGAGAACCGTTTCAAAATCCGTTTCCTCGTTGGTCATGCGGGGAAAATCGGGGAAATCAATCTGGAATTTTTTGTGGGAAAACACCACAAACTCATGGCGAATCAGCCTCGGTTGGTCAAAGGCGGGATGCAGGCAACTGGCACAGGGCAGCCAATGGTAACCCAAGCCCAAATTCTCCACATGGGCATCCCGCAACCCCACTAAATCAAACCCATCCAGATAGGTTCGATAGTCAAAATTTTGAATTTGTTGGGGTGTAAATTTGCCGTAGATCTGCTGACCGGGGCCCCAGGCAATTAGTTTGGTTCGATCGGGTGATTGTTGTCGTTGCTGAACCAGGGCTTGGATCGCCTTTTGAAAGCGATCGAACAATAGGCCACCTCCACCCAACACATGCACGATCGGGCGATCACCGAATAATAATTCCGCTTGGGTTTGGTCGCGGGTTTCTGGATCTAAGCGGCGCAGATCGATCGCCTGTTGATCGGCGGCTAATGTCAAATAACGACTCGGAGCCGCGAGCAAATCACCAATATTCTTAGGGTCAATGACATGCCAATTGAGTAACTGCCAAGCATCAGCAACAGGGGTATCCATAGGCTCCGGGCGGCTGCCGTCACTCCATGAAGGGATGATTCCCATTTTCCAAAGCGGCCCCCACCTAGCGGGACTGAATTCGGAAATTACTGAGCACCCCTTCCAAAACCGCATCCCGATGCCAAAGGGAATCGCTGTCGATCGCCACCACGTAGGTTTTGCCCTGGCGCGTGTACAGGGCAACGATCGAAGCCAGGGATGGATTATCGATCGTATACAGTTGCCAGCGCCGGTTCCGATAGCGTCGTTCTCCGAGCGATCGGGTGGGGTAAGGGAGCGATCGCAACACTTCCGCCGTGGACTGTTGGGCCACCGACACCGCCAACACCCGCCCCGTGGCAAACCCGCTGCCATCCACCTCGCTCCAAACCGGAGCCAGTCCTTGCATACTCAAGCGCCAACCCGCTGGAATCACCATACTGATCCCGAGATTGTTGGCCGTGGCCGGCGTGAACCGCAGAGTTTTGGGCACTTCAAATTGCGTCCGCATTTGCGACACACAGGCCGCATTGGGGGCGCGATCGGGCGCTTGCAAAAACCCTCCCATAATTTGGCTCACGCAATCGGAACTCCCGAACACCGCGTGACTCAGACCCGGCAGCACGTAGCGATAGTGGCGATCCAACCCCCGGGCCACCCGTTCCGCAAACTCTGGCGGCGTGACCTGATCCAACTCCCCAGACAACAGCAACGAGGGCACAGAGCTGCGCACCGGTTGATTCGCCTTAGGAGCCAGGGCCGGCACTTGCCAAGTTTGACAGGTGCGCAACAGTTCCTCAGGCGCTTGGAGCAGGGCCGGGGCAATTTCCGGATATACACCGCTGGCATCCACTTCCGCCAAGGTAAATCCGCCATCTTCCGAACACATCACGGAGTTATAAACCCCATCGGCCTGGCTTTTGCTAAACAGCAACAGCGGCAACACGCGCAAAATTCCCGCATAATTGTTCTGGCGAGTTTCCCGCAGGGCCTGGGGCAACTTGGGAATGCTGGCGGAGGAATAAAACGCCGTGCTGACAGCAGAAATGAACCCATCCCCATCCAACAACACGGGAACCGCCAGCCGATTCGGATCCAAATTCTCGATCGAGAGCCGACCTTCCAACAAATCCTGAAGCTCCCCATAGTTGGGCAACTGAATCACCTGGGGGCGCGCCCGCAGCTTGGCCACGGCTCCCAAAAAGTCCTGTTCAAGGGTGGTGTAGGTGGAACCACAAAGGCGATCGCGCCGACAAGCTTCAAAAAACCGCCGCAGGGCCCGATCAGTATTGCGCGGTAAATGCACGATGAAGCTGGTATCCAGGGGCGCAACGGAATCCAAAATCACCGATCGCAGGCGATCGGGAAAATCGCGCATCAGGTGCTGGGCCAACATCGTCCCGTAGGACACCCCATAAAAATTGAACGGGCCGCCATACCCCGCCGCTTGCACCACCAAGGGCACATCCGCTGCACTTTCTAGGCTGTTGTAGGCCGCCAAATCCACACCGGAATTTTTGAGCCGATCGCGACAGCCCGCCACGGCCGCTTGATAGCGATCGCGCAGGGCCGGTGAGTCGGGGAACCGCGCATTTTGCACCTTGAAATCATAGACTTCTTGGCAAAACAAAAAGGGTTCTGAATAGCGTGTGCCCCGTTGATCGAACAAAATAATGTCCCGATCGCGCATTCCCGCCAACGAGGGCAAAAAGGCCGGCAACAACTCCAACATTGATCCACCCGGCCCCCCTTGGGCCATCACCAGCGGATCCGGTTGCGGGTTGGCACTCTTGCTTTTTAAGATTGCCACCCCCAGACGAATGGTTTTCCCGGTGGGATTACTGTGCCGCTCGGGCACGGTCACCATGCCGCAGCGCACCGTTTCCCGGGCAAACTCCGGCGGTAGGGTAAAGGGGCAATTGTTCGGCTCGAAAGTGGGCGCGAAGCCGGAATTAGCGCTGGAGTTGGGTGTGGAATTGGGGACGGAATTTAGGTCAGGGCCGCTGGAATCTGGCGCGATCGGGGGTGCAGCCGGAGCATTGGGTTGCAGCAGCAGCTCGATCGCCTGAATTGTTTGGCCCGTCTCTTGGGCCAACGATCGAGCAGCCATAGGCAACGTTGTGATCGTTGTGGCACAGGCGGCCAACAACATCCCCAACCGCCGATGCCAATTGCGCGATCGCCGCGTTCTCACCCCTGAAGTCGTCATGTTTTTGTATTGACTCCGCAACGTTGACCCCATGAGTTAAGGCAGCCGCGCTACTACTGTAGAAATTTGGTTTAGGAATTTTTTCGTTGGGGGCGCGAATCCTGTAGGGGTGTACGGCCGTACACCCCAATCCAGAATTGCACTAACCCGCTGGAATTAGCCGATCAGATGCTTGGCCGCTGCTGCCACCCCAGCGCCGGAGGTCACCTCAGCCCCCAACTCAATCAAAGTGGCTTCCAGAGCGGCGATCGCCGTCAGCACGTCCCGATCGCTCACAAAGCCCAAGTGACCAATGCGGAAGATCTTGCCCTTCAGCGCATCCTGACCACCGGCCAAGGCGATGTCGTACTTCTTGCGCATCACCGATCTCACCTGTTCCGCATCCACGGACTGGGGCATCACCGCCGTAATCGCCGGGCTGGCGCAATCATCGGGTGCATAGAGCGGCAAATTCAGGGCCGCCACGGCCGCCCGGGTCGCGGCCCGCAAGCGAGCATGGCGCGCAAAGATATTGTCCAGCCCTTCTTTCTTCATCAACCGCAAGGCCTCTTGCAGCGCGTAGAACAGGTTCACAGGGGGCGTGAAGGGCGTGCTGTTTTTGGCGGCATCCTTGCGATATTTGCCCAAATCTAAGTAGTACTTGGGCAGGGTTGCGGTTTTGTAAGCTTCCCAAGCCTTGGGACTGACGGCCACAAAGCCCAAACCGGGCGGAATCATGTAGCCCTTTTGGGAGCCGGAAGCCACCACGTCCAGGCCCCACTCATCGATCGGGACGCTGGTTGCGCCCAAGCTGGTGACCGCATCCACCATCATCAGCGCACCATGAGCCTTCACATGGCCATTGATAGTTTGCAGGTCGTTGATCACCCCCGTGGAGGTTTCGCTGTGGGTGACGATCACGGCCTTGATGCTCTTGTCGCTGTCGGCACTCAGGCGATCGGCAAAGGCTTGGGGATCCAAAGGTTTGCCCCAATCCGCCGTCAGGGTTTCCACCGTTAGACCGTAGGCTTCTGCCACCTCGGCCCAGCGTTCGCCAAACTTACCGTTCGTGCCCACCAACACGCGATCGCCCGCGCTCAGGAAGTTGATGATGCCGGCTTCCATGGCCCCCGTGCCGCTCGAAGCCAAGATCAGCACATCATTTTGGGTTTGGTGCAGCCATTTCAGGTTTTCGGTCACTTCGGCCATAATCTTGCCAAAGTCGCCGCTCCGGTGACCGATCGGGTGTTTGGCCTGGGCCAGCAGCACGGGTTCCGGAACCGGGGTGGGCCCCGGAATCATCAGCATCAATTTGTTATCCATCAGCCGGATTGATTCGCTACAAAAAAGGGGTGGTTACTCAGTTGGCCGGGTTGCCGACCGGTCGCGGCTCATCAGTCACGGTTCATCGCCGGGCGATCGGCTGGGGGACGCGATCGCCCGGTTGCCATTGCCTTGTCGCCTGTGTCATCACTACGTCGTGAATAAGTTGGATCCACGCGAGAGACCATCCGAGAGACCATTAGTGTAGAGCCGGAGTGGGAACTTGCGATCGAACAGCGCCAATAAGTCAGCTTTTGCTTACGGATTTGCTTGATCAGATTTGCTTGATCGGATTTGCTCGATCGAGCATGGCATCATCCCATCCCCATCCCATCCTTCCCGCCCACCGATCACGCACAAACCGCCATCGCCAACCACTCCGCAACCAGGAGATCGACCCTCAACCAGCAATCCCAGGCAATCCCGATCGCGCACAAACCGCCCCTCAACAACCCAATAACCTCCATAAAGAAAGGGCCCGGCAACGCCAGACCCTCTCCCAAACGGATTTTAAAAAACTTTCCTTGCTCACCGCCTCAGCGCCACCCCCGATCGCAACAGATCAGAACTGGCGAGTTGAAAACGATCACGACTCAACTGTTGATTAGCCCCAAGCGAGCTTTGGCCAATTAGCCCTTGCTGTTTTCGCGGCTGGCGGTCTGGATGTAAAGAATCAGCAAAAAGGCAGCAGGAATTGCCACAAACAGAATGCTGGCAATGAAGCCGAGATCATTAACTTGCATGGAATGATGCCTCTAGGTGTCTTTTGAAGTGTTGGTTGACCCCGCGCTAGGGCAGGGAGCTGAGACCCAAGCCGCCAAATTGATGGCTGGGGTTGATAGATGCTGTCCAGTCTACCAAAGGCTGCTCGCTCCATTGGCTGGAAGTCGGCCGGATTGGCCCAGGGCGATCGGGCAGCGGTTTCCCAGGCACATTCCTGCACGGTTTTGAGGATACACCGGGCTAATTTGCGGTGATTGATGGCGATTAATGGCGCTTGATGGTGATTGATGGCGCTTGACGGTGCTCGACCCGATCGCGGGGTGATCTCGAATCAGGGGCATTCCCGCAAGCACACGAAGCAAGCGCTGATTGGGCGACTGCGAATCGGCAGTAAATCAACAAGAAATTGCTGACAAATCGGCGGCTGCGCGAGTACCGAATAATACCCCACCAACCCCGCCCAACACGGAACCACTCATTATTCAGCCCGATCGCCTTGCTTCAGGGGCGATCGCGTGCTAGGACTAGGCGGGGTGGTTGCGGACAATCCGCCATTAACCAAGACTTAACCCCTGCGGGTGCTCTCTTCATGCCGTGTTTGGGCATTTTAGCGGTAACATCCTGAAGGCTCTGACCCAAAGTCTCAACCCCCAGTCGATGGTTTTAAAGCTGTCAGCTTAGGGTTAGTTACTCCGTCAAAGTCTTTTGATTTCACAGCGTTTGTTCAAGAAGATCACCCACTTAAATTCGAGTGAAATTTTCTGAACTAACACTGCTGTTGCTTTTGATTTCACAGCGTTTGTTCAAGAAGATCACCCACTTAAATTCGAGTGAAATTTTCTGAACTAACACTGCTGTTGCTACTGATCATGATTAACCATGCCCAAGCTCAAGATCTGAATCCTCTGAATCATTCTTCAATTAGCCCCCAAAGAATTAGCCCTCAAAGCCTTCCTCAGAAATTCTCAAAAGATTTTCCCAGCACCAAACATCATCCTGATCAAGTCCTTCCGCAGGATTGATAACACCTCCAAAAGCTTAAGGATCATAGACTTTCGCTTGCTTTAATTGCGTTGCAATTGCATTGATGCCAAAGAGCCAAGAATCTCAACAGGATTCAACAGTCCTCTAGAGGCATTTAGAGACATTGATGCAAAAATGCTGCTGAAAATGTCGCGTTCAACCGATCGATCACCTGTTGCCCAGGATTTCAAGATAGGTTTGCATCGGCTTCAAAGTAGATTGGCTTGCGGTAGGCTGGCTTACTTCCAAGGCAAACCATGCGCCATTCAAGGGTGATGCAATTCGAGGGCAATTAACAAGGGCAATTAATGAATTGATTAATAAATTGATTAATCGTCTGGCTAACGAGCTAGTCTAATTAGTCTGTTTGATTACTCAATTCATTGATTTATGAGTCGTTAGGAATTCATCCGGATCTGATCCCCCATTCTGGATGAACTAACTATGGGCAGCCGCCAGACTCAACGATCGATTGCTGCTGATCTTCTCTGATTTTTAGGGTCACGAATTTCAGTTCTGCCGTCGTTAAAAAAGTCACCCCCATTGCACCAGTTTTACGGAGAGGGGTAATCCTCCCTACTGCCCCTAGCACATTGCCGAATCACAAGCAAATTGCTAGAACCTTGGGGGATTTGGGTTTCCTGAAACCCAGACCATGCTGGGGGATCACATCGTGTATCAGGGTGCAGCCCACTAGCTCAACTATCCATTTCTGCTTAACTGCGCTCACTCACTGGTTTTGATGAACGCTTTCCAGCCCCAGCACCGTCCTGATCCACCGGTACAACGCCGACCCAGGTTGCGTCCCAAGCAACTGCCGAAGTCTGCGTCCTATCGGTCGATCGCCCTGGAAAGCCTGTTCAAGCTGTCCGTTAACAGCCTGTTGGCGCTCATTGCGATCGCGGCGCTGGTGCAGTGGATCCCGCTCTATGCCACCCGTCGGGCAGAATTACGGCAACTGCAAGCGGAAGTGCGCCTGGTGGAAACCCGAGTGCAGACCTTGCGATCGGAAATGACCCAAAACTTTGACCCCGCACGCAATCGAGCCACCGTTGAAGCGGAAACGGGCCGCGTGCCCCTCAATCAGCGGCCGGTGCGGTGGCAGCCCGATCGCCCCAGTCAGCCCGACTTTGAAGAAGGGGACGGCCTCCCTTAGGCAATCCTGAAAATTGCTCCGCCGTCCGCTGCTTCCTTGGGCCGATCGGTCAGCCGCCATGGGCCCTGCGGTAGCATTAGCCATGGTTCACAAATCGCAATGATTTCCTTAGGTTCCTATGGCTATTCAAGTGGGCGATCGCGCGCCGGATTTTTCCCTGCCAGCTCAAACGGGCGAAACCATTACCCTGAGTCAGTTTGCGGGTAAGCAACCCGTCGTGCTCTACTTTTACCCCAAGGACGACACGCCCGGTTGCACGATCGAAGCCTGTGCTTTCCGCGATAGCTACGAAGCCTTTCAAGGGGCCGGCGCAGCAGTGATCGGCGTGAGCAGCGACTCCGTGGATTCCCACAAAACCTTCGCGGAAAAATATAGTCTGCCCTTCGCCCTCGTGAGCGATCGCGATGGGGCCCTGCGCAAGGCCTACGGTGTCCCAAACACGCTGTTTGTGGTTCCGGGCCGGGTTACCTACGTCATCGACAAAGCGGGCATTGTGCGCCACCAGTTCAACGATCTGTTGAATGCCAAGGGCCACGTGACCGAAGCGCTCAAAATTGTGCAAGGGTTGGGCTAGCCCCCCGAAGGGTCACCCCCGGGATCATTTCCATCCCAAACCGCTATCCTAGACAACCATCACCGGCGACACGACAAGCACACTCATCATGGCAACCATCACCGATCTCTCAGTCAAAACCATTGACGGCGAAGACCGTGCCCTCAGCAGCTATCAAGGGCAGGTGCTTTTGATTGTGAACGTGGCTTCCTATTGTGGCTACACGCCGCAATATCAAGGACTTCAGGCCTTGCATGAAAAATATAGTGCCCAAGGTCTGCGGATTTTGGCCTTTCCTTGCAACGATTTTGGTTCCCAAGAACCCGGAACCAATGACCAAATTAAGACCTTCTGCTCAACGCGCTACAGCGTGACTTTTGAGCTGTTTGACAAGGTACATGCCAAGGGAGCCGAGCAACACCCGCTCTATGCCCGCCTAACCTCGGAAGCCGAGCCGACTGGGGATGTGGCGTGGAACTTTGAAAAGTTTCTGATTGGTAAAAATGGCGAAATTCTGGGTCGTTTCCCCAGCCGCATCGCACCGGATTCGGCTGAATTGATCGGCGCGATCGAGCAGGCCCTGGCTGCCTAAATCAGGTCTGAATTGAGTGCTTCATTCAAGCTTTGTGATTGCTTGATTTTTGATGCCTCATGCTTGATTCTGCTGCTTGATTGCCGCTGCTTGATTGCTACGGTTTGATTTTGGATGGGCATTACTTTTTGATGGACATTACAGTGAGGATAGGAACTTTTTCGATAGTCCCTATCCTTCTCTGTAATCTCTTGATGTAATCTCTCGATCGCCCGTTGAGCTGCTCCTGATTTAGCCATTCTTGAGCCATTGATCGCCATCCCTCGGAACGAATCCAATCGCAACCAGCTTCTTCAGCATTCTCCAAGACCATCTCTAAGCGTTTGTTTGCACTTTTCCCGATCGCCCGCTGAGCATTCCGGCTAACCCTACTCTGCTTAATGACTGTTTGCACTGGTCGTTGATGATTGGTCAATCCAAGGACAATCCTATGGCTCCAAATTCTCGGAACTACTCCCTTAGCAACCCTGGGCTAGGGATCCTCTCACTGGCTTTGGGTCTTGGTTTGGGAACAATGGGAGCGATGGGATCATGGGCCGCAATACCCACCCCAGCCACGCCTAAATCCACTACATTTGATCAACAGGAAGTTGACCAATCGCGCTTCATTGCGATTGCGCAGCCCCTTGGCACGGATTCTTTTAAGCTCTTGGTTTTGGAGCAAGTGTCTAACCAGCGGCTTTGCTGGGCCGAAAGTGGAAACTACCCCGTAGTGGTTGATCCATTGCTGGTTAACTTCAATTTCACAGGTATTTGTGGACGTAGCATTGATAGCAATGGCTTCTCTGTTCGAGTAGCCAAACGTGATTTAGGGCTGCAATATTCCCTCCGTCTCAGCCGTCGATTTAATTCAGTGGTGTTGCAAGGAGTGCCCTTCGGTGCCAATGGTGGCCCGGTGATGGACATTGCCAGCACCCGAGGATTCACTTCTGGATTTTTGAAGCTGCAACTTTTTCCCGGATGGCGATTTACCAAACGCTCCTATCAAGGCCGCCCCTTGGGCCATGTTTACTTCACCAACGATTCTTTTGATTCGGCGGTGACCCCCAAGGACAACCCGGAGCGATCGCCCGAGAAGCCTCAGCCTGCGGTCAATTAAACCGAAGCAAGGCTCAATTCTGTTCATGGGCGATCGCTGTCAATTTCGCTGCCAATTGTGCGGTCAATTTCGATCGCCTTCTTGGCCGCCTCAATGGTGATCGCGATGGTGCAATTGATGGGGCAATTATGGTGCGGTCTCAGGTTCGATTCCCGATCGCCCGATTTCCGATGACCCGATTTCCGATTCCGATTGGGTTGGCAACTCAGGCTCAAAAACCTGAGAAATTTGAGACCCAGACCACTCCGCAATCAGGGATTCTGCCCGATCGGGATTGGTGTAAATCAGTTCCAGCAAGGCCCCAGGATCTTGACCGATCGCCCGGGCATAGAACCCCACTTCGGCCATAATTCGCCCTTCCGACTGTCGCAAATACATCGACAAGCAGTGATGAGCTTGATTGTTGCGGCTGCGTTGGGTTCGGAAAAAAGCCAACGCCGACAGCAACCGATCTTCATAGGGGGCCAAAGGACGCAGGGCGATCGGCTCGGGGGTTGAAGGCTCCATGGCTCGGGGGGGTGAAGTGGAAAAGCAACCGCTCAAACATCCCTAGGGCGTTTTGATCAGCTCGCGGCTTTGGGTTTTTGGGGCGATCGGGGCCGAAAGGGCCGCCTCCAACGAGCTGCGGCCCAACCGACGCTCCAAAATTCGCATCACTTCCCGGCCGAAATCATTGCTGTTGCTGCGCCAAGCTTCCAGGCACACTTCCCCAAAAAACGACCCCAACGGTTCCGGATTCCAGAGCAGCTTCCGCGCCGTCCAAGGCATCAGGCTCATGGGGTCATAACCGGGTTTCAGAATTTCCTTCTTGAGGGCATATTCTTCCAGGTGAGTATGGGGTTGCAAACCAATGAAGAAAATTGCTGGCTCCACCTTGTCAGCCCCAAAAACTTCCTCCAGGGCCCGATGATAGGCGATGGTTTGGCGAATGGTTTCATAGGTTTCATCAATCACATTGAAGGAGTAATTAACCGAAACCACATCCTCAAAACCAGCCGCTTTTAGGTCACGACAATTTTGCAGAACCGTGCGCAAGTTATAGCCCATTCGCATTTTGCGCACCAGTTCTTGGGATCCGCTAGTAATCCCAATTTCAAAATAGTTCATGCCCGTTTTCACCATCAGATCACAGAGTTCTGGATCGAGGTTATCGGCGCGAATATAGGCAGCCCAATGAATATCCGTCATGCCAGCCGCCAGGACATTTTTGAGCAATTCCTTGGCATCTTCAATGAAGCGCCGAGCCGGGATAAATTGGGCATCGGTGAACCAAAAGTTGCGAACACCCAATTGATAAAGCTGCTGCATTTCTGCAACCACTTCAACGGCCGGATTAATCCGAACTTGCTTGCCCTCAATGACGGTATAGACGCAATAGCAACAGTTATGGGGGCAACCGCGCTTGGTTTGCACACCGATATAAAAGTCCCGATCGCGGAAATAGTAGCTAAAGGCCGGCCAGATCGTTTGAATGTAGGCGTAGTTACAGGCGGTTTTTTCCAAGGGCGCAGGTGGTTCATGCACCAGGCCCACACGGGGCTTCGTTTCCCCGGCAATGTAACAGCGTTCCTGGTCTAAGGACTCGCCTCGCAGCAGTTTTTCCAGCAGGGTTTCCCCTTCCCCAACGGAGACGATCGTGCCCTTGGGAAGCGATCGCTGCAACTGTTCATAAAACACACTGACGGCCCCGCCGCCCACCACTGCCCGGGCGCTGGAATTGTAGCGTCGGGCCCGGCGCAGTCCCCGCCGAATGAGGCCCTGATTGCGCCAAAGTTCCGCATAGTAGGCGCTGGTGACCCGCAAACCACCCAAGGCTCCCCGAAGCTTGATCAGGGGGTTTTTGGCGTAGTAAAACTCGAAGGCATTTTGCAGCGGATTGCCACCACGGCCGCCCACGGGTGCATAGATCTGAATGTCGCGCCAGGAAAAAACCAGCAGGGTGGGCCGGAAGGCATCGATTTCCGCATCAAGGGCCGCTTTGAAGTCCAAGGGCGGCACGGTTCCCAGGTCAAAAAGCCGCTGCTCGATCGCGGGAAACTGCTTGTGTACGTGGTCAGCGAGATAAACCACCCCGATCGGGAAGATGGGGTTACAGGGCAGTCGGACGTACAAAATGCGATCGGCCATCATCCACTTCCCTAACTGTCGCAACGGATCATTAAGGCTTGTTCATATAAGTTAACGATAGCATCAGACCTTGGCCGGATTTCACCCGAGCCACCATTTCGGGCTAATTTTCTTCAAAAATTGGGCCCGCAAGAGTCGTCCCTGGAGTCTCCAGATCGTAGCGGGTGGGTCTTGTCCGTTAGCAAATGGTGACGATTCCACACCTTGAATCGTCAAGCTCCCACGATTTCGGGAGCCTTGAGCTAGCATGAAAGAATAGATCAACTGGCAATTGAACCAATTGGTAAGAGTTGATCAAATTCATAGAATTTGCAGAGAACTTCACAAGAAATTCAAGGAAGTTTGAGGGAGATTTTATTTGAATTTTTCAGAAAAATTAGGTTCTTTTCAAGACCTGTACCCAATAGAGCTTGGGTTGTGGGAGATTGCTATTGAGCCGCCACTTTCAGCTCAATTGAGACCCGTTTTAGTTGAGATTTGGTTGATCCTTAATCGAGCTTTGGTCGAGTCTTGTCAGGATCTTGATTTGGAAAATTGATGTTCGTTAGATTTTCTTAAAGATTCGAAAATTGAAAAGCCGCTCGTTGGTAATCGGGTTTACAGCTTGTCGGCAAAGGGGGTGTTAGCGTAGCAAAATCGTTCTATTCCCTTGATCTACCCTTGGCTCCTATCCCTGCAACCATGGCACAAATTATCGATCCCATTCCCAATGACGATCGGCAAAAGCTCCTTTGCTGCTACGTCAATGCCACGAGCAAGATTCAAGTTGCTCGGATCACGAACATTGCGAATTGGTATTTTGAACGGGTGGTTTTTCCGGGACAACGCTTGGTTTTTGAAGCGCTGCCAGAAGCACAACTGGAAATTCACACGGGCATGATGGCTAGCTCAATTCTTTCTGATCGAATTCCCTGTTCAGAATTGTCTTTTGAGGAAGACATGGAGAGTCTAATTGACTCGCCCGAGCGTGCGAATGAAACCGTTAATCGGGAAACCGAAACCCGTTCGGATCCGGAACCGGCCGTTTCGGTTGGGGCCTAGTGACCCATTAGTTGCTGGTCCAAAGACCGCCCAGAGGAGTAATGAGGCGGTCAGGGGGGACAGCTCGGATTGGGCTGGGTGTGATGGATACGACGCTGAAGGTGGTGCTGAGTTCTGAGGCCATGGCACTAGATGAGCAGCGCGAGACAGGCAGCGTAGATGTTAGGCTCGATGGAAGCGCTGTTATGGATCTCCGATGGTTAAGAAATGCTGTGACATTTTGTTAACTGATTGTTAATTCATCGGGTGCTCCATCTCATCTTGTCACTTCAGTTTTGAGCAACTTGAGCGAATTGATTTGAACCTGCCGGATTTTTTGTGGCTGTGGCGAATTGCCGCATGGTCAATGGGCCTGACGCTGACGGCCTATAGTTTGCTGGGTGTGACGGGAGTGGTGTTGAGGCGCGATCGCTTAAGGTCTAGCGATCGCGCCTTAGCTATGACAACGACTATGGCAACGACCCTTCCAAGCTGGCTGCGCCCGCTGCACATCACCCTGGGCATTGGGTTGGTGGCGTTGGTGTTGCTGTTGCTGGGGGTGGGAATTGTCGGCACGCTGGGGCATTTTGGCAGCTTGGGCCACTCGCCCCACCTGCTGGCGGGATTGACCGTGGTGGGGTTGGTCGGCTTGTCGGCTTGGAGTGCGAGTCGGATTGCGATCGAGCGCCCTTGGGCCCGATCGCTCCATTGGCGCACTAATTTGGTTTTGTGCTTGGCCTTGCTGTGGGTATTGGGAACCGGTTGGACTGTGGTGCAGAAATACCTGCCCTAGCCCTTGATTAACCCTTAATGAATGAACCCTTGATTAACCCTGTGGAGCAGCGATCGCGGTCTGATGTCGATCGCGGGCGGCGGCCAAGGCCTCTCGCACCTGCGCAAACCCCGTTCCCCCAAAGCTATTGCGGGCAGCAATCACCTGCTGAGGTGCGATCGCCCCATAGATATCGGCCTCAAACGCCGGGTGCAGCGCCTGCCATTCTTCGAGGGTCAGATCCTTCAGCAGCTTGCCCGCTTCCAAACAGGTGCGCACCACCTTGCCCACCAGGTTGTAAGCTTCCCGGAAGGGTACGCCCTTGGCGGCCAAGTAATCAGCCACATCCGTCGCATTCGAGAAATCTTCGCTGACGGCCGCTTCCAACCGAGCCGTGCGGAAGCTCAATCCTTCGGAGAACAGAATGGTCATGGCTTCCAAGCAGCCTTGAACCGTCTTCACCGTGTCAAAGAGCGCTTCCTTATCCTCTTGCAGGTCTTTGTTGTAGGCCAGGGGCAAGCCCTTCATCAACACCAATAGGGCTTGGAGATGGCCAAACACGCGCCCGGTTTTGCCGCGCACCAACTCCGGCACGTCAGGGTTTTTCTTTTGGGGCATGATGCTGGAACCGGTGGAGCAGGTGTCGCCCAGTTTCACAAACCCAAATTCTTCAGAACACCAGAGGATCACTTCCTCGGAGAGGCGTGACAGGTGAACCATGATCAGGCTGGCGGCGCAGAGGAACTCCACGGCAAAGTCCCGATCGCTCACCCCATCCAGGCTGTTGGCGTAGGGGCGATCAAACCCCAGCAGTTGGGCGGTGTAGTGGCGGTCGATCGGGAACGTTGTGCCTGCCAGGGCCCCGCTTCCCAAAGGACAAAGATTGGTGCGGCGGCGAATTTCGCCCAACCGTTCCCAGTCGCGAGCCGTCATTTCCACATAGGCCAGCAGGTGATGGGCGAGGCTCACCGGTTGGGCCCGTTGCAGATGGGTATAGCCCGGAATCGGCGTTTCCACATAGGTTTCCGCCAAAGTCAGCAGGGCCCCTTGAAAGTCCAACAATTGCTGGCGAATTTGGTCAATCTGGTTTCGCAAATACAGGCGCGTATCGGTTCCCACCTGATCATTGCGCGATCGAGCCGTGTGCAGCTTTTTGCCCGCATCGCCAATCAGTTCCGTGAGCCGTCGTTCCACCGCAAAGTGGACATCCTCCGCTTCCACACCCGGGTTGAACTGACCGGCGCGATATTCCTGGCGAATTTGCTCTAAACCCGCCACAATTTGCTCGGCTTCCTCGGGGGCAATAATCCCCTGGTGACCCAACATCCGGGCATGGGCCTGGGAACCGGTCAAGTCATATTCAATTAGTTCAATATCAAACCCGATACTGGCATTAAAACGGGCGATCGCCGGATGCAACGCGCTTTCAAAACGTTGACTCCAGGTTTGGGTTTGGCTGGAATTGCTCATGGTGGGCAAAGGATCGACCGCCGCTCACGACAGTCAAAAGTGGCAATCAGGAACGGCAATCAGTATCCCATGCCAACGTTAAGGAAATGTGCTTATTGCGACGACAATCCAAAGCTTGCTGCCCGCCATCGAAGCGCCATCTTCCTTAGCCGTAGGTGGTGGCTTGGCGAATGATGTATCCCAACACGAGACCAATCAATAGGGCCCAAATTTGCCCCGTTTGCACAAAATGAGACCAAAATCGCTGGATTTGCCCCATGAAATCGGGAGTTTCAAACTGAGCCGCAAAAAGGGTGGGATGGGCCAAGCTGGGGCCGCCGGCCATCGCCCCTTGGGCCAAGCTGCCCAGCAGGAACACCACTAAGCAGCCAATCACAGCCCAAAGCAAGGTGCTGACCCAGCTCGATCGTCGATCGAACCGCAGCCAGCGCCGTCGCCCAGTGGAATTAACGGGCGGCTGGGAAGACGTTTCATAATCCATGGGATGACGCATAATCACTACCTCTGCGACAACGATCCTTCAGGGCACCCCCCTCGGGTTGAGTGCTTCCACAGTAACCAGTTTGCGAGAAAATTCAACCGATTTGGTCAATCGTCAGGAGTTCTGGCCGGGGAGCCTGACCTGCAAACCCAGTGGGCAATCTGCCTGGGAAATACTCGCTGATCTTCAGCAAACGCTGCTCTTCAGCAAAGTTGATTAACTCTCCAAAATATTCCTGAATCTTGCCTCAGACTAACTGCATGGCGGTCGATCGCGGTAAGTCTGGCAGTTGCGGTTCCTGGGTAATGCGCAGAACAATGCCGGTCATGTCGTCGGAATTGCGATTTTCGGAACCGATGAACTCCTGCACCCGATCGAACAAGTGATTCAGAATTCCTTGGGCGTTGTCGTAGTTGTGGCAAGCCCAATAAAACCCATCCCGCAGGCGATCTTCCTCAAACCGTTGGCCACGGGGATCAGCCGCATCGGTGAAGCCATCGGTGAAAAAGATGATCGTGTCGCCCGGATAAAGCTGAATTTGGGCATCGTTGAATTCACTGTTGGCATCTAGGCCAATCAACATGCCTTCGGTATCTAGAGCCACGATTTGATCCGATCGCGATTGCCAAAGCAGCGGTGGGTTATGGGCCGCGTTGCTGTAGGACAGAATCCGCGTTTTCGGGTCATATTCCGAATAAAACAGGGTGACGAACCGGTGGGAATTTTCCAAGTCCGCATACATCACCCGGTTCAGATGGTGCAAAATTCGTGCGGGGGAATGGCCGTTCAACACCTCAGCCCGCAACATGCCCCGGGTCATGGTCATGATCAGGCCAGCGGGCACGCCTTTGCCCATCACATCCCCGATCGCGATGCTCCAGGGGGTGGTTTCCGTGCCGCCGAGTTTTGTTTGGGCGTTGCGACCCAGGCTGGGGGAACCATTGCGACAAACGGGAATGAAGTCGTAATAATCGCCACCCACCCGATCGGCCGTTTCGCAACGGGCCGCCAGATCAACACCTTGAATTTTGGGATATTGGCGCGGCAGCAACCGCAGTTGAATTTCGGCCCCAATTTCCAATTCCCGATCGAGCCGTTCCTTTTTCCGCAGCTCAACGGTTAAGTCGGCATTGTCGATCGCCACGGCCGTTTGATCTGCCACCAGTCGCACCAGTTTTTGGCGCTTGGAAGTCCAGGCAAAATCCGGCGCACAACAGAAGGCATAGAGCCGGCCCCGCTCCACCTCGTTCACCAAAATGGATGCCCCAAAAACCCGCACACCGGCTCCCAAGGAATCGGCCACGGTTTGATCCAACAGGGCGATCGCGCCGGGATCAAATTCCACCTTGTGATCCTTGGTGGCATTGGCCGTCAGCACCCCTGTCACCTTGCGTGTGGCCAACTCCAGGGCCCGCCGGATGGGCCGCACCTGACAGCGGTGATCCCCTAACTCCTGACAGTGCAACTGTTCTAGGCGTACTTGCCCATTGGGCCGAAACAGCACCAACGCCCCGCCGTCCGCATCGGCAACTCGGGTGGCAATCAAGGGAATCAGTTCCAGAAACTGATTCAGATTTTTGAAGCTCCGGAGGGCGAACCCCAGGGAACTGAGCAGGTCTTGGACTTTGTATTGTTCGCGGTTGAGACGGGCAACCAGTTCCTTCAGGGCAAAGACAGGGGTATTGTCGCCCGCCGCTAACAGATCAGCCGGGTCAGGAGGTTGCGATGAGGTGTGAGGGGCAGGGGCAGCGGACATTTCAAGGATCGATGAGCGATCGTGCCAGAGCGCCCAGTTTTGAGTTAGCTATGGTAGCGCCAAATCACTGGACTGCCAACAAAACAACAGAATTCAGAGAGGGCTTGTCAGTAGGACTGTTCGATCGGGTGTTGGGTTTTGTTGGTCAATCCCACCCCCCCAATTGCCACGGACTACCCGTTGACTAACCATCGCCTAACCGTTGAGCAGCGCCTCTACAAATTCGTAGCTAGAGAAGGGGCGCAGCGCTTCAATGCTTTCCCCCGCACCAATGAACCGGATGGGGAGATTGAGCTGCTGGGCGATCGCCAGGGCAATCCCCCCCTTAGCGGTGCTGTCGAGTTTAGTGAGGACTACGCCGCTCAGTTTAGCGGCTTCTGCAAAGACCTTAGCTTGCTGGAGGCCGTTTTGTCCTTGGGTGGCATCCAAAACCAACAGCGACTCCACGATCGCGCCGGGGGCCTGCTTGTCGATGATCCGGCGAATTTTAGCCAGCTCATCCATCAAATTCTTTTTGTTTTGCAGACGGCCAGCGGTGTCCACCAACAGCAATTCCGTTTCGCGGGCAGTGGCGGCGGTAATCGCATCGAAAACCACGGCGGCGGGGTCGGTATTTTTGCCGGGGTTAGCGATCGTTTCCACACCGGCTCGATCGCCCCAAACTTTCACCTGCTCCACGGCGGCGGCCCGGAAGGTGTCCCCCGCTGCAATCAGACAGCGGTAACCGGACTTGCTGCCCAGGCGGGCCAACTTCCCGATCGTGGTGGTTTTGCCTGCGCCATTCACACCCACAATCAGCCAAATATTCAGCTTGCCTTTTTCGGGAGCCAATAGGGGCAAGGT
This sequence comes from Limnothrix sp. FACHB-406, assembly GCF_014698235.1. Taxonomy (NCBI): domain Bacteria; kingdom Bacillati; phylum Cyanobacteriota; class Cyanophyceae; order Pseudanabaenales; family Pseudanabaenaceae; genus Limnothrix; species Limnothrix sp. FACHB-406. Next base: position 130,682 of record NZ_JACJSP010000006.1, read on the forward strand.
ATCTGCGCCCGCCTCGCGGATGGGGCGATCGAGCAAATCCCGCAAGATCTGTTTCAAATAGGCGATCGCCGCTTCGGGGGGCAGGGCTTCTTCGCGCACCTTGTCTTGCAAAGCGCCAATGATCGCATCCGTCGCTTCCACGCCCGCATCGGCCTGGAGCAGCAGGGCTTCGATTTCTTCAACCGCATCCGCATTCAGCGGCCCCTGACCAACCAAAGACTTGAGCTGATTCACCAGGCCGCGGCGGGTTTTGTCTAGCCCTTGGCGCAAACGGGTGAGCCACTCAATTTCCTCGGCGGAAATGTCTTCCGGGCGACGACCCTGGGCCGCCAAAATTTCCGCCGACCACAGGAAGTTTTCATCAAAAACGATCGCCCCCGGTGGCAGGGCTGCCGGTTCCGCTTCGGCCACGGGTTCCGGCTCCGGTTCCGGTTCCACAATCGCCTCGGCCTTGACCCGTTCCAGCCGTTCCGCGCGATCGGCCTCGGCCCGCTCCAGCAAGGAAGCCGACTCCGAAAGGGTGGGGCTAGCTGCCGCGATCGGTTCCGTTGGCTCAACGGGTTCCGGTTCCGGCTCTGGGGCAACTGGCGGTTGCTGAAGGTTTTGGTAAGCCGCTTTGGCCCACTGCAACAACTCATCCGCGTTGGAAGGAGCTGTTATCACTGGTTCCGGCTCTGGGGCGGGTTCCGGCGCTTCAGCCACCAACGGGGGAGCGGCCACGGGCGCAACCGGTGCGGCGATCAGTTCCGGCTCCGGTGTTGATTCTGGCTCGGTTGGTTCCGGTAATTCTGGTTCGGTTACTTCTGGCTCTGGGGCGATCGACTCCGGCTCCGGTTCTGGCTCCGGTTCCGGCTCCGGTTCCGGCTCCGGTTCCAAAGCAGCGATCGGTTCCGGTTCTGGCTCCGGGGTCAACTCCACCGTCAGCACCTCAACCGCGACCGGCTCCGGTTCTGGCTCGGACTGAGGCTCAGGGTCGGGTTCCGCTTCCCCTTCTGGAGCCGTGGGGGTCGTTTCCGGGGCTGTTTCCGTGGGCTGTGCATCCGTGGGCTTGTCGGAGTCAAACTCAACGTAAAACTTCTCTTGGGAAAACTGACGTTGGAACCAGTTAAAAACCATCGATCGCGACCTTAGCAGTGACAGGAAGGCAAAGGAGCCAGGAAACAAAAAGTTAAAGACAGAGTAGCGCGGCCCCTAGGCACGGGTGGCCTTCATTTGGTCGATCGCCCGGCGCAACACACCGTTAATGAATCGGTAGCTGTCGGCCTCACTGTAGCGCTTAGCCAGCTCCACTGCTTCGTTAACCGCCACTTGCGGTGGCGTTTTCAGATAACAAATTTCCGCGATCGCCATGCGCAAAATATCCCGATCGATCCGTGCCAATCGGCTTAATTGCCAATCCACCATGCTGTCCGTCAAGGTTTGGTCAATCTCCGCCTGGTAGCGAGCCACCTTTGTCACCAAATCCAGAGCGTAATCTTGCACGTTCAGTTGTCCCGCCGCTTGCAGCATCTCTGGCAGTTCAACAGCCATGCCCAAGCGATTGATTGCTGACTGAGTAAACTCGATCGCCTCCTTCACCATGGCCACCGATCGCTGAGCATCGCTGGCCCGAATTTCCTCCCGCAACAGTTCCGTTTTGAGCAAACGCTCATTGCCCCGTTGCAATTCTGCGCTGGCCATCTCCAGGGTTTCCCGCACCTCAGCCATCAGGGTACGCACGGCCGCTTGCAACAGATCTTTTAGATCACGGTCTTGGAGTTTTTCAGGTTTATTGGGGAGCTGGCTAATGCTGAGGAGAGCCAGTTCACGGGCAATTCGGCGAGCTTGCATGGGGTTGAAGGGAAAATGCAGGGTGAAAGAAGCGCGATCGCCCAGGATAGCGCTCTTTGCCGCACAGCGATCCGTCACGCGGCCAGCACCATCAAGGGCGGCTAATTGCTCTCAAGTGTTGCACCGGTCGGAACCGCCGACAAGGTACGGAACTCACCCACCAAGCGATCACGCGCCCTAACGGGTTTTAGCGTTGTTCAGATTACTGGTTTCGATCGCCTGTTCAGGGGCCGCTGGCAACGTCTTTTGCGATTTTTGCGATGTCAAATTTTGCGATGTCAAACCCAAGGCCAGCAACCCTCAGGAAAGGGAAGCCGAAGCCACATCATCAAATTGCCTTTAATCTTGATGTTCTGATTGGGCGATCGTCAGGGGCAAGGGGCTTAAGCCCCTTGTCTTTTTTGACTGTTGGAGTTAGTAAAGGATCGATTTTGGATAGTCAGATTTGAAATTTCAAACAGGCTTCTTAATCAGCAGTCGCAGCGCCGAATTGCATGTTAACCAACCGCCGCTCATGGCTAATGCTTCAGATCAATCCCAGACCAATTGCAGATCAATTCCCCATTAATTTGCAGAAACTAACTTGCAGATCAAAATTCGTCGTAGTCGCTATAGCCGCCACCATTGCCGCCCCCTTCACTGGCATCCCGCTTGGAACCCAAAAGCTGCAAATCTCGCACCACCACCACGGGACTAGTCCGCTGGGCCCCAGACTGGCGATCGGTCCAGGTATCAATTTTTAGGCTGCCTTGCACTGCAATTTCCTTGCCCTTGCGCACATAGTTGGCGGCCACCTCAGCGGTTTTGCCCCAAATTTCCAAATTGAACCAATCGGGCCCATCATCGCGATTGCGTGAAGGGCGGTTCACCGCCAGGGTCAAGCGACATTTCACCGATCCAGACTCGAAATAGCGCACATCGGGATCACTGCCAGCGCGGCCCACCAGATTGACAACATTGATGCTCATGGTAACTACCGATTACAGCCATTTCATTCAAGCAACTTGCGGCAGCCAATTCAACTGAATACTGATGAATACTCAGCAAATACTCAGCACATGCTAGGCAATTTGTAGGGCCAACGGAGAAAGATTAAAAGATTAATCACAGGCTTAACTGCCCAGTTGGAACCAAAACGACACCAGATCATGCTTGCCTAAGGCAATCCGATCGCCCGGCCGCAGCCGATGCCGATTGCCCGGAGCCAAAAACAACCCGTTGACATAGGTTCCATTAGCGCTGCCCGTATCCTCCAAGTAATGGGCATCGCCCTCCACTCGAATGTCCGCATGGATCCGAGACACCACTTCCGCGTGGGGAAATCCTGAAACATCAATGTCCGGCGGTACGCGATCGTTGGGTTTACCCAAATGGATGAGACTGATCTGCTCCGGTAACATCACAACCGCGCCGCTATGAACATGCACCAATCGGGCGATCGTCCGCTGCAATTGCGTCACGGCTCCCGGAATGGGCGCTGCTTCGGGGGTGGCTCCCATCAAGGCCGTGGGCGGCTCGGCGGGATCGCCCAAAGACCCGATCGGCTCGATTTCGGGACTGACTGGAAACAGCGATGCCCCGATCGGCTGTGTGAGATCGGTGATCTCTTCGTCACTGTCGGGGTGTGCTGGCGGCGCTGGCAAGGGAGGCGGAGCCGCCACGGGGCTGGGGGCCGGCAAGGGCGCGATCGAGGGAGCCGCCTGAAGATTGTGACCACATTGCCCACAGAAGTTGGCATCACTCAGAACCGGCGCACCGCAACGGGGACAGCTTTGCAGAGTGGGAAGAGCCGTGAAGCAGGCTTCACAAGTTACTGCATCATCGGGGTTGGCGTGATTGCAATTAGGACAATTAACCATGGAGCCGATCGCGCCTGGGCGCTTGCAAAGGAGCAAAGGAACCAAAATTCAGTCGTTCAGTCAATTACGGACGAGTTCGGATGATTTCGGACTCCAGACCACCGGGCTTGACCGCTGATGAACCGATCAGCCAGCGCCTAGAACTCCAGTCGCTCTCCAGCCGATTGATCAAACAGCCACCACAGTTCCCCCGACACCGGGCGCACCAATCGGGCTGGATAGGTTTGGTCTAGCAAAGCCGCCAAGGTGGGATCGTCACAAGGTGCAAACACCTGGGCGATCGCGGGTTGCTTGCTTTCCCCCGAGACCAAGAAAATCGTACAGCTTGCCTGGTTCAACACCGGCACGGTCAGGGTAATGCGGGGATCGTCACCCCGATTGCCCACCGTCACCCACCGATCGCGCACGGCCAAGGCAGCGGTGTTGGGAAACAAGGAAGCCGTATGTCCATCATCTCCCAAACCCAGCAACACCAGATCCAGGCTGGGAAAGTCTGCCTCTAGCCCCCACTGGTCGCAAAACAAGGCCCGCAATTGAGCCTCATACCGCGCCGCATCCTCCGCTGGGCTGGCTCCGTCGGTGGGCATGGGCCAACAGTTGACGGCGGGAATGGGCACCCGATCGAGCCAAGCCTCCCGGGCCATCCGCTGGTTACTGTCTGGGCTGGTGGGCGGCACATAGCGCTCATCTCCCCAAAAGATAAAGAGCTTTGACCAATCCAAATCCGCTTGAGCCAACTGTTCATAGAGTGGCTTAGGGGTGCTGCCGCCGGCCAGAGCCATGGTGCAACGGCCCGATCGCTTCAGGGCATGGTCAATTTGACTCAAAACCACTTCCACAGCCCGCTCAATTAGCTCAGGGCGATCGGGCCAAATTTCCACCGTTGGCAGTTGGGCCGGAAGCGATTCAGCAGGAAATGGGAATGATGGACTAGACGAATTCACCGACTCCGATCGGGCATCGGCCCCGGAAGCCGCATCCGTTGCCCCACTGGCAGGATCTGGGAACGCTGAGGTCATGATCGAAAAATGCTAAAGACCCGAGCCGCCACCCGGCCCGGTCAACTCCCCTAGCCTAACCGATTGATCGGAAATTCAATAACAGCTAATCGAAAGACCCGCCCAAGATCCACCAAAATTAAGATCCACCAAAGTTCGAAGCCAAAATTGGGAGCCAAAATTGGAAGTGTAAAATTTCATCGAAATCAGCGGGCGATTATCCTAAGTTGCTGAAACAATAGGGCACGGGAAAAGCCATGAAACGCTGACTTCAAATTTTGGCCGCAAACTTTGGCCGACCTTGGCTCAAAAACTTTGGCTGCAATTTTTGATCTCATTCGATCTCAATCGTGGCTCGCAACCCATTGCGATCGCCCGTTGGCCTGGCGCAATGGTAGCCGGTTCGATCGCCTCCTGATTTGGCTGCCGGCTCTTGTAATTCCCTTCTGTAACAGCGCTTCCTAAGGACGCTCCATGACGACTAGTACACATTCCTCCCAGACTTCCGCCCCCATAGCGGCCGTTGTGCTGCAAATCGGGGGCGCAGTGGCGATCGCCCTTGGATTAATTGATTTCCTTTCCGTTGCCGTTCCATTCGATTTTGCCAACCGAGGCTGGGTGATTGACACCACCCGCCAATTGATCGATCGGGGCATCGTGCCAGCCATGGGTGTCAGCCTCCTGTTTTGGGGCTTCTGGATTGAAATCAAATCCGGTGTCAGCCGGTCTTGGCGTAGGGGTGTGGGTGTTGCGACCCTGGCATTTTCGGCGCTGATGGGACTGTTGTTTTTGGTGATGGCCCCCACGCACCTACTGTCTGTGCGGGCCGAAGCCCAATCCACCCTCGCCGCCATTACCCGCCAATCGCGGGAAGCCGAAAAACAAATTGATACACCCGAATTTAAAAACAGTTTGCAGCGCCAGCAACAGGTTTTTCGGGAGCAGATGCAGTTTTTGCTGCAAGACGATGCTCGGTTTAATGAATTTATTAACAGCCCGCAGTTTGATGAACGCCAGAAGGAGTTCATGCGGCGGCTGAAGGCAAATCCGGCTGACTTGGAAACGGTGATTCGCCAGCGGGTGAATGATTTTCCCCTGCAATTGCTGGCCCGCATTCGATCGCGGCGGCAGGAGCTAGAAACCCGCGCCAGAACGACGGCCCTGCGGTTGGGCGTGCAAACAGGAACCAGCGGCATTGCCCTATCGGTGGCCTACCTGGCGATCGCCTGGTTAGGGCTGGGGGGATCGGGTGGTCGCCCTGCCCCGCGCCGCCGTCGATCGGCTTAAGTTCGCCTTCGGTTCGACCCAATATTTCGACTCAATGTTTCGACTTAACATTTCGACCCAATATTTCAATGCGAACCTCAATCTTTTGACCCTTGTTTTGGCTCTTTTTCGCCCTTCTTGACCATTCCGATCCAGACGTTCTGCGTAACCCGAGAGTTTGAGAGTTTAAGACTATGACGAAAGCTGGTAAACGCCCCTCGCCCCCTTTGGCCGCCCTGATCGCCATTGTGGTTGGAACCGTGTTGGTCATTTCCTCGCTGCTGGACTATTTAATTCTGATCTTCCCGCCGGATTTGCAAAATCCTCAATGGTTGCTCAACACTATTTCTGAAATTGTGGGCCGCGGCATTGTGCCCATGGTTGGAATTTGCTTCCTGTTTGCGGGGCTGTGGATGAATTCCCGATCGGGCTTGCCCTCCGCCAAGAAAACATCGCTGATGAATCCTCGGCTTTGGGTTTTGATTTTGTCGAGCGCCTTGGGTGTGTTGTTCCTGGTGCTATCACCGATTTACATCAACGGCGTGAACAAGGCCAGCGCCAAGGAAGTGGAAAACATCGAAGCTCAAGCCAAGGCCGCCCTGGATCAGCTAGGAGAACCGGCGGAGCAATTTCGCGATCGGCTGAAAACCCTGCTGAAAAATCCCCAAGAACTCGATCGGTTGATCAAGAGCGGTCAAGTGCCGCCGCAAGTGGTGCAACAACTGGAACAGGCGCGATCGAACCCGGCCGTTTTGGATTCTCAATTCAACCAATTCAAGCAAGAACGGCAACAGGAGATTGACAAGCGGAAGACCGAGCTTGTGCAGCGCACCAAAACCGGCTCCATGAAAACCACCCTCCGCACAGGTCTCAGCAGCCTGGTTTTGGGTGTCGGTTATTTGTTCATGAGCTGGATGGGCTACACGAAACGCGGCTCCCGCGCACGTCCGGCCAGCCGAGCCAGCTAGGGCAATCTTTGGACTGGCTTAACTGACCGGCTTAACTGACCGGCTCGCCTCGCTCATTGGATTCAGTTTGAATTCAGTTCAGGTTGATTTTGAATTGGAGAGAGTGGATTGGAGATTGATCGCGACTTGAACACCGCGATCAATCTTCCACAAGCGGCCAGCCTGATCATGATCCACCCCACTTACAGACCAACTTACAGACAAAGCCGACTTCGCCACGCCATAACAGGAAGCATCCTGATTGCAGTACTCGTTAGCGAATTACAGCAATTGTTGGGAAAGTCATAACGGAATTAACGGTGCATCGACTCGATCGGCCATCACCGCTCGATCGCCCACCGATTCAAATCACCATGTTTTCGATCTATATCCTCACCCACAACGAAGAAATCGATATTGCAGATTGCATCGAGTCTGCATTGCTGTCCGACGACATCATCGTCGTTGACTCCCTCAGCACCGATCGCACCGTGGAAATCGTGCAAGACTACGCCCAGCGATCGCCCGTGCGGTTGGTGCAACATGCCTTTGAAAGCCACGGCAAACAGCGCACCTGGATGCTCGATCACATTCCCACGCGCCATGACTGGGTTTACATCCTGGAAGCCGACGAACGGATGACCCCTGAACTCTTTCAGGAATGTTGCCAAACCATCCAACGGGCCCACCATGAGGCCTACTACGTGGCCGAGCGGGTGATGTTCATGGGGCAATGGATTCGCCGCAGCACCCAATATCCCCGCTACCAATTACGACTGTTTCGGAAAGATGCCGTCCGGTTTGATGACTACGGCCACACGGAGCGGGAGGTGGTGCAAGGAACCACGGGTTTTTTACAAGAAACCTATCCCCACTTCACTTGCAGCAAGGGCCTGAGCCGCTGGCTGGATAAGCACAACCGCTACTCCACCGATGAGGCCCAGGAAACCTTGGCCCAACTGACGCGGGGCAACGTGTCTTGGCGCGACTTATTTTTCGGTAAAACGGAGGTGGCAAGGCGGCGGGCCCTCAAGAATTTGTCCCTGCGGTTGCCCTGTCGCCCCCTGGTGCGATTTGTGTATATGTATTTTGTGCTGGGGGGCTGTTTGGATGGACGCGGGGGATTTGCCTGGTGTGTGCTCCAGAGTTTTTACGAGTACCTGATTGTGCTGAAGGCTTGGGAGATGCGCTATGGCACAACCACATCCCGATCGACCCCGCGCCTAGGCAAGAAATTACGCAAAAAATAGGGTTAGTCAACGGCTCTCAGCGGCCAGCCTGTGAGCAGCCGGCCTGTCAGCAGCCGATCGCCCAGCAGCAGACTCGGGGTCGATCGCCTGGATCAGCACCAAACTGATGCCCGATTCAATTCCCGGCAAATTCCCAAAAATCACGAATCCGGCGCTCGGGCAATGGCAGAATGGTGAAACGGCGGTTGCGGCCCCCTTGCCCCTGCCCAAGTCCTAAAGCAATGTCTGAAACGGATCGCATGGAAGGCGCTCCTCCTGTGGGTTCTTCAATCAATCGTGCCCGCCGTTCCAGATCCTCGAAGCGGGCGGGTGGGCCTCAGCGGTTGGCTGGGGTCAAAACCGCGTCAATTCTGGATCTGCTGTTGGGCCAATTGCCGCAACTGCGCACCCAAAGCTATTTCAAAGCATCCCTGACGGCCCTTTCCCACGCGATCGAGGATTTGGTGTTGGCGGGGCCGGGCGATCGCCCCTTAGTGATTGCCAGCTTTCAGCGAGAACGGTTCTATCGTCAGGAAGCCCGCCGCTACCATCGGATTGCGCACCAGAGCGATCGGGTTTATGTGCTCTCGGCCCCGGAGGCGGAGTTTCGCAGTGCTTCGGGGGAATACGAAACGGTGGCCTTTGAACCCACCGATGCGTTGGCCAACGAGTGGCACTTGGTGGTGTTGGGCGATCGGTATGCGGCCTGTTTGATCTGTGCGGAGCGCCAGGGCGGTGAGTCCCAGGCCGATCGGGCCGGCAGCTTTGGGGCAGATGATCGGGTGCGGCGGTTTGAGGGGGTCTGGACGTTCGATCGACAGGCCACCCAAGTGGCCGCCAGCCTCTTGTTGGAGCGAATTCGCACCTACCGCCCCGAGTTGGGTGACAAGATCGATCGCACCCTGGCCGAGTTTTCCGAAGGTGGCGGCCCCACCCTGCCCGAAATTGACCCGGAACCCTTTGCCCACCGGCTCGTTACCTATCTGCAAGCGGGGCAATACAAGCTTCTGAAAGCCTATCGCTCCATTTCCACCCAAGAGCGCAAGGAGCGGTTAATTAACCTGATCACCTCAGCCATCCGCCAATCTTTGGATCCTTCAGAGGTGATGGGGGTGGCCGTGCGCCAATTGGGCCAAGCTCTCCGCTCTTGTCGCTGCATTGCTTACCGCTGCAAGGACGGAGATGCTACGGCCACGGTGCAGTATGAAATGTTGGGAGCCGCTGTGCCCTCCCTGTTGGGACAATCCTGGCCGCTGATTAGTCAGGACTGTTTTCAATCGGCCCTTCAGAACCATGGCGGAGTTTGCGTTCTGGATTTGAATGAGGAACCCCAACCGGGCTTGGTGCAGGCGATCGCGGAACAGTATGCGATCGCCTCCTGGTCGATCGTGCCCGTGTGCTATCGGGACAAACTGTTGGGGGCGATCGAACTGCATCACTGCGGGAGTTTGCCGCGCCTTTGGTCTGCCGATGAAACGGGGTTGATGGATGCGGTTGCCACTCAGTTGGGTGCGGCCCTGATGCAGGCCCAAACCTACGCCGATCTCGAAGATCTCAATCAGCAACTGGAAGCGCTCGATCGGACCCGTAGCAACCTGATTGCGATCACCGGCCACGAACTGCGCACGCCCCTTTCCACGATCCAGGTTTGCCTTGAAAGCTTGGCCTCGGAACCGGATATGCCCCTGGAATTGCGCCAAGTGATGTTGGATACGGCCTTGGGCGATGCGGAGCGAATGCGCGTGCTGGTGCAGGATTTTCTCACCTTGTCTCACCTGGAAAGCGGGCGCGTTAATTGGAACCTGGAAGCCTTGCCGCTCACGGAATGTGTGGAACTGGCCCTCAGCAGTGTTCGGGCCCGCGTGCCCCGCGATCGACTGCCCCGCATTGCCTCGCAAGTGTCTGAAGCGTTGCCCCCCGTGCGGGCCGATGGGGAATGGTTGGTAGAAGTGCTGTCCAAGCTGCTGGACAATGCCTGTAAGTTCACCCAGCCCGAAGGAGCCGTGACCATTGAGGCGGGCCCCACCCCGGACGGGGCGATCGAGGTGGTGATCACGGACACGGGGCGCGGCATTGAACCGAACCGCCTGGAAACCGTGTTCGATCGGTTCTATCAAGAGGAAGGCTCCCTCCGGCGCACCGTGGGCGGAACCGGCCTGGGTTTGGCGATCTGTCGGCAAATTATCCTCGGTCTGGGCGGGCAAATTTGGGCCGAGTCAGACGGCAAAGATCGCGGCAGCCAATTCCACTTCACAATCCCAGTTTTTGAGGGCGATCGACCCAGTTCTCTCAGCGACTTGATCGGTTAATTATGGGGACTGGAGAGATATTTTTGCTAAGAAAAATTGCTTTAGGCGGTTAAAGTTTTTGAGCAATGCAGCCTTTACTTAAAACAATTAGCCTATCATCTCACAGGTAATATCAAGGTCAAAACCAATCAACAAAAGGAAATGATCATGAGTCCAGTGAAAGTCTATATCGTTGATGAAGGTGATGTTATCCGTCAAGAGGAGGGCAAGTTACCCTTCATTGGTGAACAAACTTGTCTTGCGACTGACCTGAAAGATGTCGTTCTCAAACAGGTTTTCAGGTACGGTGAAACAGATGCGCGTCATCAAATTTTCTCCCAAGGTATTGAATGTGTAATTTTGCGTCCTGGCGATAAAAGCTGGTTATCAGGCAAATTACGCTTCGTCTTGGAGCTACACTTGGATCTACCCCAGGAGATTGATTCAGAAGTAGAGACCAATCAGTCATCTTCACTCGATGAACTTTGTCGTTTAGCCAATGGTTAATTCTTATGACTTCTGAAGAAAAGTTGCCAGAATCACACAGATTGTATCGACTAGACAATGGCGATATTTTGCGAGTCGATAAAGGGAAATTGCCTTTCGTTGGCGGTAACACTTGCCTAATTGAAGATCTATTAATTTCTCAAAGAAACCGATTCTCTGGGGATTGCCCAGAGTGGAAGATTTTCAAGGATGGATTTGAATGCAGAATTCTGCGGCCAGGTTCTAAAAACTGGGTGAGCGGAAAAGTCAGGTTCTATTTGGAAATTTCAACCAATACAGACAATGTGCCGCAGCTCACAGAGGATGAACCTGATGAGTCGCCACTTGATGCAATTCGCAAGTTGGCTGACGAGTAGCGCTCAACACTAGGGTGCGGCATCACTGCCCAGGCGCACCGTAATATCGGAACCTAAATCGCCCGTCGCCGATCGATCCAAGGAACCGTAGCCTAGCCGCCGTTGCACCAACTCAGCCAGATCCAGATCGCCGCCCTGGACAATGATTTGGGTGTCCCGTTGCACTTGGGGCCAAGCATCGATCGCTCGCACTTGCTGGAACCCCGCCCGCCGCAATTGGGCGATCGCGGCCGCCGATCGGGCCGGATCGCCGCTGGCATTTTGCACGGAAATGCGGCTGAAGGTTTGGCCATATTGATCGCGGGCGCTGGCGCTGAGGAGTTTGGTGCGCCGACCAACGCCGGGTCGATCGGGCGGAAAGTAGCTTTCCAACAGGCGGGCAACGGCCTTGGGATCGGGGTTCCAAAAGTTGCTGGCATCCATCTGACCCGGCAACAGCAACAGACGCACCTGCTCCGGCTCCTGCTGAATCAACAGGTGAACGAGGGCCAGCACCTCCGGGCGCGCCAGATCCGTGCGCAGGTATTTGTGAACCCGTTGGGCAATTTGGGGCAACTGGGGCAACACACTGGGGCTAAGGGCCCGATCGCGCAGGGCCCGTAACAGCAATTGCAACCGCTGCACCCGATCAAGTTCGCCCCAAGCACTATCCACTCGGTAGCGGGCGAACTGTTCAGCAGCACTGCCATCCAAGCTTTGCCAACCGCCATCCAGTTGAATTTTTAGTTGTCCCACCCGATCGCGGTAGCGCATCGCCTGGGGCACAGACAGTTCCACCCCACCCAGCAGATCGACCAATTCTCGCAAGCCTTCGGGGTTCAACCGCACGGTGCGATCGATCCGCAACCCGCCCAGGGTGTTGCTCACGGACTGCTGCACCAGGGCCGTACCGCCGATGCTGTCCGCTTCGTGCAATGCACCCACAGCTCCGCTGGGAAACACCACCCGCGTATCCCGAGGCAACGACATCACCGTCACAGTGTCATCGGTGGGATCAAATCGGGCCAGCCAAATGGCATCCGCATGACCATTCAAGGCTTCCGGCGCACCCAGAGGAATTCCGGGCGAAGGCTCCACCCCCAAAACCAAAATGGTGAGCGGTTGCAGGAGGCGATATTGCAACCCGCTGCGCCACAGGTGCTCTAGGGTTTCGTGGCGCATGAGGGGCATCACGGCCGGATCCAGGGGCATGAACAGGGCGGCGGCGGCTCCCAAGGTGGCTGAAATCGTGCCGATCGCCACGCCGGCCATGCCCCAAAACAGCAAGCGGGCCAACCAGCCCGATCGCGGCTGTTGCCAATCGGCAGCCATCCACCGCCCCAGCCGATCGGAATAGGGAGTGGCGGGCGGCTGAGCCGGTTGATCCGTGGGGGAGGAAAAGGGAGAAAACTGACTCAACGCTGACCTTGGACCCTAATTACGAATTGAAATTTACGAAATGGGATTTGAGATTTAGGATTTGGAATTTGGAATTTGGGACTAGGGCGTGTCGTCAAATCGTCTGAAACCTTGATTCCGCCGTTGGCAGATCGTGGGGGACAAGGGGCTTAAGCCCCTTGTTACAACGACTGGGACATGAACTGGGACATGGACAATCAATCGTTGCCACCTGATCCTAGGAAATGACGACAGTCCCTAATAAGAAAATGTGATTTCTGGTTCTTTTTCCTGCTCTTTGGATGAGTTTTCTAGCCGATCGCGCTCACGTCTTGGGCGACAAGCGCATTGTAAGCCGTAAATAGATGGCGATCGGCTGACCTGTGGCAGTGAGGGCCGGCAAAAATCGCAGTTGGGCGGCGCGGGCTTCGAGGGCCTGTTGGGTTGTCGCACTTAAACCCGGGGTCAGCAATCCTGCAAAGCCAACGGAGCCATCGGCCATTACGGCTAACCGTAAATCCACCGCTCGATCGGCCCAATTGGCTAACTCTGGGTAGTCTCGCAAGTTCAAACTCGGCGGCGCGGATTGCAACTGGGGCAGGCGACTCAGGTCGGCCGCTTGGACGATCGGGCTGCCATCTCCCGGTGTGGTTAGTTCTAACCCAACAATCGCCAGGCCGAATGCTTGGTTTCCCCCCTGGCCTGGATTGGGGTTGGTGCTTGGGCCGCCGGAATCCCCGGCATTGGGAGCGGGCGGGCGATTGGGATTTGGCCCCGTGCCATTGGGAGCAGAATTCGGGGCGATCGGGCGATTTGGGGGCGCATTTTGCCAACCGGGAGCGGCATAGTCCGGGGGCATGTTCGGATCGATCGGGTCGGGGTTGAAGGGCCGATCGGGAATCGGGGCCCCACCAGTCGGCTCGCCGGGCCAGCGGGGTTGGCTGGCGGCCCCCGAGCCTTGCAGTTGACCCGGATCCACTTGCCGCAAGGGAGCCAACGGCCGCAACGGTTGCCCCGCAGTGGGATTTACCGGAGGAGCACCGGAAGCAGCCGGATTAGCCGCCACAGCACTCGCGGGATTAGCGGGAACGGGGTTGGCGGGATTATTAGGGGCGATCGGCCCCGTTGAAGTTGCCGAGCCACCGGCCGCTGGCAAGGTCACCCGCACCACCGGCAAGGGCCCCGCCGTCGGCCCCGCTTGGGCCCCCGATCGCCCCACACTCCAGAGGGCTAAACCGTGAAGGGCGATCGCCCCCAAGGCCGCTCCCCACCAAAACCGGCGCGATCGGGTTGCCGGTTGGTAGTGAATGGGCAAGCCTTCCGGAGCAACAACATGGGTCGATCGAGCAACGGGGCGATCGGGCATGGTCTTTCACCAACTGTCCAACTTGATTCCAAATTCGTCCGTTGATTCAGAAAACCATTCGGACAATCATCCCGAGATTCAGCCCAAGATTTCCGGCAAAATCCAAAGTGGGGTTTCCTGCTGGTCGCCACCTGTTTCAAAATTAACGATTAATCAAACCATTCATCAGCCCATTCGCTAGCCGATTCATTTACCCGCAATTCTGCCACCGCGCTTTCGCGTCTTCAAGAATCCCACTTTGGCCCGCTGCCCAAGCGACTTCAAACCGGTCTCAACCTGTTAATTAACCTTTGCAAACCAATCCTATGACCGCCACCAGCACCGCACCTCAGCTCACCAGCGCCCTCGACTATTTCCGCCAAAGCGCCGGTCAATGGCAATCCCAGCGGGTCACCCACCACCTGGCCTTTCGGCGGGCCGAAGTGGGCGAATCGGAAATTCAGGTGGAAATGCTAGAGGTCACCGATCCGCGTTTGGCCGAAATTTGCCAGATGTATGACATTGACCCTGCCGCCGCGGCCGGTGGGGCCCTGGTGACCTGGAAAAGCTTGATGGCCTGGGATGCTTCCGAAGAAGACAACCACGAGGGACAAACGGTGATGGTGATTGTGCCGGATGCCACGGACGATCGCCGGGGCAAGCTGCTGCGGGAACGGGGCTATGCGGAAACGGCTCCCGTAGCCGGTGAATATCACCTGGACGAGGAAGGGGGCATGGTTTTAACCACGGAATACGAAACCATGAGTTCCGTGGAGCGTTTTTGGTTTCCCAATCCGGATTTACGGATGCGCACCAGTGTGCTGAAGCGGTTTGGCGGTTTCAACACGGCCACGTTTTGCACGGAAGTGCGGGTGGGTTGTGATCAATCGGCGGTGGCGGCCGGGGGCGATCGGGAGCAGGCGATCTCGGCCCTGGGTTGGTAATGCCTGAGTGGGTCACGATCGGGTTAGCCAATCCCGGGTTGGCCATCGAGGGGCGATCGCCCGCCAAATTCCTCAGAATCCGACTTGGTTCGTGAAGAACCACCAGCGACGCGAAACGCTTTGGTACAATTTGCGATAGCTAGCAATGCTTTTAAACAGTGGAGTGCTTCGGCGCTTCTGCTGACCGGGCGATCAACGCCTGGCCCCATCCGGCCAACACAGGCGCGATCGCACCATTCCCACAGCGAACCATGCGCGGCTCCCCGTGCATGTCAAGCTTTATTAAGCGTTTTTCAGGAACCGTGCTTGCCCTCGCGGCAATCTCGTAACCTGAAAAATGGCAAATTTGGCAGCGTCACCTTGTTGGTTCCTGCCAGCCGATGTGCCTTTAACAAGCGCACGTTAACAAAGCCCGTGACTTTTTGAGACTACCGAGACTACGGAGATTCTGACGTGGCTATTCCTGTATTGAGCTTCTCCCCTTCTTCGCAAAACCAACGTGTGGCTGGTTACGAAGTGGGCAGTGAAGAGCAACCGAAAATTTACGCAATCGAAAACGTCTTCTCTGGCGGTGACATGGACGAGCTGATCTGGGCGGCCTATCGCCAGGTCTTCAGCGAGCACCAAAACATCGCTAACAACCGCCAAACCTTCCTGGAATCGCAACTCCGCTACGGTCAAATCACCGTTAAGGATTTCATCCGGGGCTTGGCCACGTCGGATAGCTTCCGCCGCCTGAACCTGGACACCAACAGCAACTATCGCTTCGTGGAAATCTGCGTCCAGCGGATTTTGGGCCGCGACGTGTACAGCGAGCGGGAAAAGATTGCTTGGTCGATCCTGCTGCCCACCAAGGGCCTGCAAGGTTTCATCGATGCACTGGTGGATAGCGAAGAATACGCCGCTAACTTTGGCGACAACACGGTTCCTTACCAGCTTCGTCGTGTGCTGCCCCAGCGCACCGGAGGCGAAACCCCCTTCAACCTGAAGACTCCTCGCTACGAGGCTTACCACCGCAGCCAACTGGGCTTCCCGCAAGTGGTGTGGCAAAACTCGGTGCGTCGCTTCACTCCCCAAGAGAAGAAGGTTGGCGCTGGCAGCCCCGCTGGGTTCCTCGGCATGGCTCGTTCGGTGACTCCCTCGCTGCCGGTGGTGCCCCGCACGCCGTTGGCCAACATCAACATCGCTACCGCTGTGCCCTATCGCAAGCGCTAATCGCAAGTGCTAGGTGGGGCGATCGGGCGATGACTGCCAGGGTCTTGGGGCCCCTAGTCATTGCTCGGTTTCTGGGTTTTGCAGGACGAAGCTCAACAACTCACCACAATGCAACAGAGGGCCGGGATAATTCCTGGCCCTCTGTTTTTGCGTTTTTGCGTTTGCCTCAACGTCTCCGCAATCGAGACTCAGTCACTAAAACTCAATTGCTGATGCGATCGCATCAGTGATCGCTGATTCAGTGTTTGAGCTGGGGCGCTGGCAAGCTTTTGGATGATGGGAATTGCGGTCGGGCCCATCTTCATGGGCCCAATTGCAGCTAGGGAAACTGGAACGGGCGATCGAGCCAGGAATTACATCCCGAAACCGCCCATACCCATACCGCCCATACCCATGCCACCCATACCCATACCGCCCATGCCACCCATACCACCCATGCCGCCCATACCGCCCATGGGATCACCACCAGCGGGAGCAGCGGGTTTCGGTTCGGGTTTGTCAACCACGATCGCCTCGGTGGTCAGCACCAAACCGGCGATCGAGGCGGCATTTTGCAGGGCCGTCCGCAACACCTTGGCCGGGTCAATGATCCCCGCCGCTTGGGTGTCTTCGTAGGCTCCGGTCAGCGCGTTGAAGCCGATGTGATCGCCCTGGTTACGCACCTTTTCAACCACCACAGCGCCTTCGTAACCGGCGTTTTCGGCAATTTGGCTGAGGGGCGTGGTCAAGGCTTGGGCCACAATACCGGCCCCGATCGCCTCTTCCGCGTTCAGGGTGGCCTTGAAGCTTTCGGCCAGTTTGGCCAGGCGCATCAGGGTTGCCCCACCACCGGCTACCACCCCTTCCGCGATCGCGGCTTTGGTGGCGTTCACGGCATCTTCAATGCGCAGCTTCCGTTCCTTCAGTTCGGTTTCGGTGGCCGCGCCCACTTTAATCACAGCCACACCGCCCACCAAGCGGGCGATCCGCTCTTGCAGCTTTTCGGTGTCGTAGTCGCTGTCGGTGGCGGCCAGTTCGTCCTTGAGCTGTTGCACACGCGCGGCAATGGCGGCTTGATCTGCCCGATCGCCCGCCACGATCGTGGTCGAGTCCTTGGTGATCGTCACCTTTTGGGCATATCCCAAAACGCTGGTATCACAGGATTCGAGCTTCGTGCCCGTCTCTTCGCTCACCACCTGGCCATCGACCACAAGGGCGATATCTTCAAGCATGAACTTGCGACGCTCGCCAAAGCCCGGAGCTTTCACAGCGGCCACGTTCAGCACGCCCCGCAGTTTGTTGATCACCAAGGTGGAAAGCGCGTCACCTTCAATATCTTGGGCAATGATCAACAGCGATTTGCCATCGCGCACCACTCCTTCCAGAATGCTCACAATTTCCGCGAGGCTATTGATTTTGCCGTCTGTCAGCAGCACAGCCACGTTGTGCAACTCCGTGATCATCCGCTCGGAATCGGTCACGAAGTAGGGCGAGGTGTAGCCGCGATCGAACTGCATCCCTTCCACCACATCCACTTCGGTGGTCAAGGATTTCGACTCTTCCACGGTGATCACGCCGTTTTGGGTGACCCGATCGAAGGCGTTGGCGATCGTGCTGCCGATTTCTGGGTCGCTACCGGCGGCCACGGCGGCAATTTGGGCGATCGCCTCGTTGCTGCTGATCGGTTGCGCCAGCTCGTTAATTTCCGCCACCAACCGGGCAACGGTTTTGTCAATCCCGCGCCGCAGGGCCACGGGGTTGGTACCGGCGGTCACATTTTTCATGCCCTCACGCACCAGGGCTTGGGCCAACACGGTGGCCGTCGTGGTTCCGTCACCAGCAATATCTTTGGTTTTGGTGGCCACTTCGCGCACCAGGCGAGCACCCGTATTCTCCAGGGGGCTTTCCAGTTCAATTTCTTTCGCGATCGTGATGCCGTCATTCACGATGCTGGGAATGCCAAATTTCTTTTCCAGCAAAACGTTTCGGCCTTTAGGGCCCAGCGTGACGCGCACGGCATCGGCCAAGGCGTTAACACCGTTTTCGAGGGCGCGGCGCGATTCGTCGCTGAAGGAGACGATCTTAACCATAGGGGTGTGGGGTCGCTATCCGTGATTTACCAATGGTTCACCCCAAGACTGTATGCAAATTTGGCACTCTCGGAAAGGGAGTGCTAACCGAACCTATGGCTTGCCATTAATTGCCCAGCTTTCCCGATCGCTCGCTCGATCACGTGGCGTTTGCAGGATTATTCGCAGGGTTAAAGCGGCCATTAGTCCTTCAGTCCCTCCCTCAAGTCCCATCTCTCAACTTGTTTGCCCGATCGCGCCCTAAATTTCCTCAAAGCGAATGTTGGTGTTCATGGTGTCAGGAGACAGCATCGTTCCTTGCAACACCAACACCACCGAGGGGCTGCCACTGCCTTGAACCGTCACTTGGTCGCCCACTTCCAGGGTGTTGCGCGGGGCGGTGCTACTGGGTTTGAGGCCCAAGCTGGCCGGCGGGTCAAAAACAATGCTGAACCCCCATGGCCCGATCGTGGTGTTGGTGGTGCGTTCGGTGTAGCCCAAGCGGCCGAGCGCTTGGCGATAGAACTGGATGGCAGCTTCTGCGTTGGATTTGCTCTGGAAGTTCAGGCTTTGCTGACCGTAGGCATTAGACCTCTTGCATCAATCAAAACCCTCACCCTAAATCCCTCTCCCAAGTCGGGAGAGGGACTTGGCAACCAACAACGAAATCGCCGTTATTCCCGATTTCTGGCTCCCCTTCGCCCTCCTTGGGAGAAGGGGTTGGGGGATGAGGGCTGTTAACTGATTCGCGCAAGAGGTCTATTGGCCGCAAAGATGGCGGGCCGGTTGGCGGGGGCGGTGGTCGGTTGGGGCAACCCGCGCAGAATATTGAGGACGTTGGGGGCGCTGGGCTGGCTAGGGCGGGTTTGGGCGATCGCCCGGGGGGCTGATAAATTCAAAATCCCGATCGCCCCGCCGAGCATTCCACCGGTCACCAGCAAACCCAACAGCCCGATCGCCAGGGGATTCGCCGGGGAATTCGGGGTTTGGCGCTGGCTTGTCTGGCCCAGATAGCTGGTCTCAACCGTTTGAGGTTCGCTCATCATTAATTAACCAAATCCTAAGGCCAGGATCTTAGGCCAGAAAACAAGCGGGCGATCGCCCGATGCTCTATCCTTTGATGGGACGGGTGATGATTTCAGCCGATCGCTTTGCGATTTTTTGGCGCATTCGGCGAATTCATCAAACCCAACTCCATGCCGCCTTTCTCAATTGTTTTCAGCCATGACTGCCACCCAGGTCAGCGACCTCGAAGCCCAACTGAGCCAACTGCAAGCCGAAGCCCAAAGCGCGATCGGCCAAGCCCCTGACCTCGACGCGATCGAGCAGTTGCGCGTTGCCTTCCTGGGCAAAAAAGGCAAAATCTCCGCCGTGCTGGGGGGCATGGGCAAGCTGCCCGCCGAAGATCGGCCGCGGATTGGAGCCAAGGCCAACGAAGTGAAAGACGCGGTGCAAGACCTGCTCGATCGCCGACGGGCAGATCTGCAAGCGGCGGCCATTCGGGCCCGGCTGGATGCGGAAACCTTGGATGTGACCGCGCCGGGAACCTATCGCCCCTTAGGCCGCAAGCATCCCCTCGCCAGCACGATCGACCGGGTAGTCGATATCTGCGTTGGCTTGGGCTACACGGTGGCCGATGGCCCCGAAATGGAAACGGACTATTACAACTTCGAGGCCCTGAACACGCCCGCCGACCACCCGGCCCGCGACATGGCCGACACCTTCTATTTGCCCGATGGCAACCTGCTGCGCACCCACACTTCCGCCGTGCAGCTTCGCTACATGGAAGAGCGCGAACCGCCCATCCGCGTTGTGGCTCCCGGCCGGGTCTATCGACGCGACACGGTGGATGCAACCCATGCGGCCGTGTTCCACCAAATTGAGCTGCTGGCGATCGATGAGGGCCTGACCTTCACGGACATGAAAGGCACGATCGAAACCCTCCTGGGCGAAATTTTCGGGGAAGTGGAAGTGCGGTTCCGCGCCAGCTACTTCCCCTTCACGGAACCCTCGGCGGAGGTGGATGTGAAGTGGAAAGGGCGCTGGCTAGAGGTGCTGGGTTGCGGCATGGTGGATCCCAACGTGATGAAATCCGCTGGGCTGGATCCGGAGGTCTATTCAGGCTTTGCGGCGGGCTTTGGGGTGGAGCGCTTCGCCATGGTTCTGCACCAAATCGACGATATTCGCCGGGTTTATGCAAGCGATCTCCGGTTTTTGCGCCAGTTCTAAGCAGGCCTCACCCAATCAGGTTTAATTCCCATCAGGTTTAATTAATTGTGCTCCCGATGGCGACGAGCAACGATGGGGCCGATCGCTGGCGATCGCTGATGGTGGGAAATTCGCGCTGGCATTGGGGCGATTGGACGGGCGATCGGCTCGATTGCACCTGGGATGATGCACAGCCGCCCCCGGATCACCTGGCCCTAGAGCGACCCGTTTGGGCCGCCTCAGTGGTTCCGGGAGCACTCGATCGATGGAGCGATCGGGCTGACTGGCGCATCATCACGTTGGCCGATCTCCCGATCGGGGGGCTGTATTCCACCTTGGGGATCGATCGCGCCTTGGCTGTGCTGGGCGCAGGTCAGCGCTACGGCTTCCCGGCCCTGGTGATTGATGGCGGCACGGCCCTGACCGTGACGGCTGTGGATCCAAACCGGCAACTGATCGGCGGGGCGATCGCGCCGGGATTGGGGTTGCAATTGCGCAGCCTCACGGAAAAAACTGCCGCCCTGCCGGCCGTGCTGCCACCCACCCAACTCCCAACCCTCTGGGCCCAGGACTCGATCGGGGCGATCGCCAGTGGGGTGGTCTGGGGCGTGGCCGTCCTGGCGCAAACTTGGTTGCAAACCTGGCGATCGCGCTATCCCCACGGCACGGCAGTGATTACCGGCGGCGATGGCCCCGCGATCGCGCAATATCTCCGGGCAATTGACCCAACCCTCACGGTTGATTTACACCAGGATCCTTCCGTTATCTTTGCAGGCATTCAAGCCGTTCGTTCTGAAAGGATATCTGAGAAGTAACTTGGGGTACTTGTAAAGGTGCTAGTAGCCGCAGGGGCAAGGGGCTTAAGCCCCTTGTCTTCGTCGATCAATACAACCCACAAGGTAGTAGTTTGGGCTTTTTGGACATCCTCTCAGAACAAGCCAGAATTTTTCCAAAGCCCTTGAGCGCTCATCCGCTACCGATCAACCACAGATGAGCCAGAACGTAACAGAATATTAATAATCAGTTTAAACTGCTTAATTGCGTTGTTTTGAACTCGTTGGGTCGCGATTGCCCAGGACATTCTGATACTTTATTTCCCCCAATCATGACCCAAACTCAAGGTACGGCACTGGTTACGGGTTCCGCCATTCGGCTTGGCAAGGCGATCGCCCTCGGCTTGGCCAAAGCAGGCTACAACATTGCCCTGCACTATGGTTCCTCCCACGATGCAGCCCAAGAAACGGCGGCGGAATTTCGCGCTTTGGGAGTGGAATGCGAGCTGTTTCCCTTTGACTTGCTCCATGAACCGGACATGCAGTCTTTGATCGATCGCGTGCGATCGCGCTTTGGCGATTTAAACCTGTTGGTTAACAGTGCTTCCGTGTATGACGCAGCCCCGATCGCGGAGACAACGCCTGACCTGTTTGCCAAGCAATTTAAGGTGAATTTTGAAGCCCCCTACTTCCTCACCCAAGCCTTTGCCAAAAACGTCGGAACCGGCTGTGTGATTAACATCATCGACAACAAGGTGGCTTTCAACCAATATCAATATTCGGCCTATTTGCTCTCCAAAAAAGCCTTGGCAGAATTTACAAAATTGGCGGCGATCGAACTGGCTCCCCAAGTGCGGGTTAATGGCATTGCTCCGGGTGTCATTTTGCCCGCCGGGAGCCGCACCAGTGACTATATTCAGTGGCGAGTTCAGGGCATTCCCGTGAAGCAACAAGGCTCTACGGAAAACATTTCCCAAGCGGTGAACTATATCCTGAATAATCCTTTTGTGAATGGGCAAATTTTGTTTGTGGATGGGGGCGAATCCCTAACCAATGTGGGGCAAAATGCCGTGACCTACGAGCAGACCACCCAAATTAAGCAATAAACACAAGGGCGATCCCAACCGGCGATCGCCCTTTTTTCCAGCGATCGCCTGTTCCCGTTTAACCAACATTTGATCCCGCTTCTGAGGCTAAATTCCATGTATCAAGCAATTTTGTCCGTTGGTTCCAACATTGAACCCCAGCACCATTGCCAGCAAGCGGAGCAAATTTTAGCCCAGGAACATCAACTGGTTGATAAATCCGCTTACATTGTGACCGCTCCCGTTGGCTATCAAGATCAGGATGATTTCTTGAATGGGGCCTATTGGGTATCCACCCACTTAAGCTATTTGGAATTTAATCAATATTTGAAGGATTTGGAAAAGCGCCTAGGGCGTGTCAAGGGGCCAATTAAATCTGGTCCCCGGACGATCGACCTTGATATCATCATTTGGGATGGGCAAGTGGTGCATGATGATTTCTACAGCAAGGATTACACCAAGATTCCGGTGCAAGAGCTGCTCGATCGCCACGGAATTCAATTGGCGGCATCCCAGGCGATCGGCTAAATTTTCGGTGAATTTCCTGACCCGATCGCGTAACCGATTGCATCACCCATTTTCGGTGAATCTCTGGTTCAAAAACCTACTCAAACACCACCGTGCGGTTGCCATACACCAACACCCGGTTTTGTAAGTGCAACCGCACCGCTCTGGCCAAAACCACCCGTTCTAGATCTTTCCCCTTGCGGACCAAATCCTCAACGGTGTCGCGGTGGCTGACTCGGGAAACATCCTGTTCAATAATCGGCCCTTCATCCAGATCTTGGGTGACGTAGTGGGCCGTTGCGCCAATCACTTTCACGCCCCGATCGTGTGCCCGTTGGTAGGGATTGGCTCCGGGAAATGCGGGCAAAAAGGAATGGTGAATGTTAATTGCATTCGGGAAAGCCGCCACAAATCCCGGGGTAAGAATTTGCATATATTTCGCCAGCACCACCAAATCAATTTGATATTCCCGCAGTAGCTCCAATTGTTTAGCTTCAGCTTCGGCCTTGGTGTCTTTGCTGATGGGCACGTGGTGATAGTCGATGCCAAATTGTTGGGCGATCGGGGCCAAGTCCGGGTGATTGCTAATAATGAGAACGATTTTGGCGGGAATTTCACCGGCTTTGTTCCGCCACAGCAAATCCAGCAGGCAATGATCTTGGCGGCTAACCCAAATGGCCATCCGGGGCACTTCGTCAGAGAAGTGAAGCTGCCAAGTTGCGCCGAGGGGTTTGGCGATCGCCCCAAAGGCTGGATCAATTAAATCGCGGGGCAAATTAAACCCATCCAGTTGCCATTCCACCCGACTCAAAAAGAGATTGGCTGTTGGGTCTTGGTGTTGGTCGGCGTGCAAAATATTGCCACCGTTGGCATCAATAAAACTGGCAATTTTGGCGACTAAACCCCGTTGATCTGGACAGTTAATGAGCAGTGTTGCAGTGGCTAAAGACATGTTTGCAAAGGTGGCAGGCGCGATCGAACCTTTGAATTTTAAGCGAAACCCTGACGAACACAGGGCCGTAGATTCCGTAGGGGCGTACCGATGTACGCCCTCCGCTGTACGCCCTCCGCTGTACGCCCTCCGCCAGGATCAATCGCTTGATCTCCTTTGGGTATTGGGGGATCTGGCGTACCGGAGGGCGCATGGCGATGCACCCCTGCGGTGAGGCTGCGGGCGATCAGGGTTGATCGCCTGATCTCGGTTGGGTATTCGAGACTTGGCGTACCGGAGGGCGCATGGCGATGCGCCCCTACGGTGAGGCTGCGGGTGATGGTGAGGTCGTGGGGCTGGGGCTGGCTGTGGGACTAGCCGTCGGGCTGACTGTGGGGCCGGCTGTCGGGCTGGGCGTGACCGATCCACTCGGGCTGGGACTCGGGGGCGGCGGCGGTTGCTTCCATTCCGCCAAGGGCCGATCGACCGTGGCGAGCTGGAAATCCTTGGGGATTAAGGCCACAGACACCTTGCCCGGCAAGGGTTGGGGCGGATCCACCAGCGCATAGAGAAAAGAATCGTCAAACCCAGCCTGCCCGATCGCCAGTCGATGTTGCTGGCCGGTTTTCAGGCGCATCGTGATTTCGGCACGGGGGCGATCGAGGCCCAATTCTGCAAGCTGGGCGGGCGATCGCTCAATGGTGCGATCGCGCTGAGACGAGGCCAGCAAACTGGTCAAAAACGCCACGGCTCCATCGCTGGCCGGTTCCGCTGCACCTCTATTCAACCGCAGTTCCCACAGGGTTTGCCCCGGTTGGAAGTTGGCCCGGCGATCGAGCTGCACGGTTCGATCGCCCAGTTTCAGGGTCAACTGTTGAATATCGGCTTCCGCAAAGCCAAACAGCTTGGCCTGTTGCTGTTGTTGGGCTTGTTTTTGGGTGGATTGCGTCTCAAACAAAGCCACGCCACCGGCCACCCCCAGGGCGATCGCCAAAATCCAAAGGGTCGAAGATTTGAGCTTCATGGTCGTTCGCTCCCTAGCGTCGCTTCCACCACATCACACCCGCCAAGGTCAGCCCCCCGATCGGGAACACCCCCAACGCCAACAGCAGCAACAGCGCAGACTGTTGATTCGTGATGGTGAAACGTCGGTTATTAGGTTCGCGCGGCCGAATGGAAAGGCTGCTTTCCGCGCGATCGCCCAACCAACCCACCGAATTCAGAAACACATCGCCATTGAGCTGCTGGCTAAATAGCCCATCCGCCATAAACGACGAGTTACCAATCACCACCAGCCGAGCGGCTTTCGGAGGGGCCGGGCTGGGGGAAGGACTCGGCGAAGGACTAGGGGCCGGGCTGGGACTGGCCGTCGGGGATGCGGTTGGGGATGCCGTCGGGCTGGGGCTAGCCGTCGGGGATGTGGTCGGAGATACCGTTGGAGATACGGTCGGACTTGGGCTGGCCGTTGGGGATGCCGTTGGAGAGGCGGCTGGGCTGGGGCTGGCCGTCGGGCTAGGACTGGGGGAGGGACTCGCGGCCGGTTCAGGGGCGATCGCTCGTTCCAAGGCAACCCCCAAAACCAACGGCCCTTGGCGATCTTGCGGGGGCGTGAAGGTGAGCTGTTGGGCGGTGGGTTCGCTTTCAGCCCAACTCTTTTCGTCGGTTTTGATGAGAGGTGTAGCCGTGATGCCGCTGGTGGTGACGATTTCGAGCGATCGCGCCACCGGGTAAATCGAAACCCCGCCTTTGAAATCCTGGGTGATTGGGTGGTCACCATATTGGGTGACGATCGGGGCATCGGGGCCTAAACCGGCCAACTGACCCGTTCCCGACGCATCCACCACCAGGCGGTTATCCAGCTTCACCCCCCAACGGGTCAGCAACTGGCTGAGGCCGCCATCGGACGCGGGATCCAACAGCGCCAACAGCCGCCCACCCCGCTGCAAATAGGTTTCCAGCAGCACCAATTCCCGATCGAGCAAAGGACGTTGGGGGCCAATGATCGCCAAGGCAATGCCATCTTCGGGAATTTTGCCCTCGCGAATCAGGTTCAAGGGTTTGGCGATGAAGTTTTTGGTTTTCAGGCCCGTCACCGCTTCCGTCAAACCGCCCTGCTCCCCTTCAATTGGGCGCTCTCCATGACCTTGCAGGAAATAAATCGTTGCTTGGGTGGTGCTGGAAAGCTGGGCGATCGCGTTGGTTAACTCCGTTTCCTTCAGGCGACTTTCGGGCCCCAAGGTGGTCACTAAGCGTTTTTGTTCACCTGCTTCCAAATACACTTCCCCAAAGGATTTGACCTTAAAACTTTGGGCCCGGCCAAAATCCACCTGTGGATCCACTAATTCATAGGTGAAATTGGGATTTAATTTGGCGTAATTATTCAGCAGTTCCCGATCGGTATCAGAGAGCGATCGATCAAAAACCAAGATTTTGATTTTTTGACCCAAATTGCGTACCGTTTCCTGGGTTTCGGGAGCCAGCGTAAACAGTTGAGTTTCGGTTAAATCAAACTTGGTACTGTAACGAGATCCCAAGAAATTGATCGCCCCAAAAATTAGCAACGCGGCCAAGGTCGCCAACAATGCATTGGTGTTGGATTGGGTCGATCGCTGGCTCCAAGTGCGGCGCAAATTACCGTGGGTGACCAGCCAAATCCCGATCGCCACAATGCCAGCCACCATCAGCCCCCCAGCCAAGGGGCCCCAGCCACCCATAAAGCCCGCTGACAGACCCGCCGCCATCAGGAACAGGCCCACGAAAATTAGATATTTACCGAGATATCTAAGCCCAGATTTGAGATAACGAGGCAACAGTTGCCGCACAGATGCCAGTTTCATAGCCACTAAATCAGTTCCCCCTGAATGGCAAACAAGCCAGAATTAATACTGAATTCGCTCAATTTCACTTGCTCAATTTCACGCGCACAATTGCATTTCCCTAGTCGATTTTCTCAATTGCATTTCCCTAATCGCACTCAGGCGCTTGAACTCAGGCGATGAAATTTAGGCGATCGCCCCAAAATCCAGACTGCTGAGGATATGCCTAAGAGCGCTGAAAACGGAAGGTTTCCACCGATTGAGCCGTCAAGAAAATGCCGAGTAGGATATAGCTCAAAAACAAAATTACACTGCCTGTTTCGGGCACACCACGCACCGCCGCTTCGTAATGTTTCAGCAAAGATAAATGCCCGATCGCCTGACCCACATCACCCCCGATCGCATTAGCCAATAGATCAATAATCCAGAGGGAAAGATTGAGGGCAAAGGTCATCATCGCCGCCAAAACCGTGCTAGCCGTCAGGGATGACAGGAACATTCCCAGAGACAAAACGCCACCCCCCATCAGCAACAGCCCCAGGTGTCCTGATACTGCCACCCAAGGAGAAATGGGTGGATTAGAGGCCGCCAAAACAATCAATTCCAGCAACAGAATCGGAGCCAAAATGCTGGCAAAAAAGGTCAGCACCCCCAAGAGCTTGCCCAGGGCTACGGCCCAGTTCGTAATTGGTGATGTGGCTAATAGCTCGATCGTGCCGCGTTTGCGCTCTTCGGTATAGAGACTCATGGACAAAATCGGCAGAATGAAAAGGGATAGTGACCCCAAACTCCCCAAATAAATTTTCAGAAATTCATAGGGAACATCGATCGGCGGCACAGGAATGCCCATTTGCTGGCCCTGCATATCGCGCATGGCCGATTGGGCAATGATGCCCGCCGGCCCCAGCAGCACCGCCACAAAGAAGATGCCTGCAATTAACCAAAAAATACTAGCCACTCCATAGGCTAAGGGAGAGACAAAATAACTCTGTAATTCCCGTTGATAGATGGCCACAATATTGGCCAAAATCACTCGCAATCGATGTCCTAAGTTAACAGCCATGCCTCAGTTTCAACCATCCTTGAGAAAAATCTAAAAGTTAGCCGTGAAAGATGCGCAAGCAAAATCGAGAAGCCAGCATTCAGAATTGAAAGTTGAGAAGTAAGAAGAATCAGTCGTGGCAATTAAAGCAGGAAAGTATTAGGAAACCAGGTCAGGAGAAGACGCTCGAAGAAGGCAATCTTTGATTATGCAATTCATTGATTAGCCGATTGCCGATTCTGTCTCCGTAACTCGCCAGCCATGGGCAGAAAAGCTGGCAGCTCAAAACTGGTATGACAGATCAACCCAAGCGGGCCTTATTCAGCCGCTTCCGGGGGCGAGTCCGGGGAAATAGCAAGGTCGATCGGTTCGGGATCCGCAGCCACCGGATCATGGGAGTCGATCGCCCCAGTTATCTCCGTTGGGGTTGTCGGTTCCTCCGTGGTCAAATCCAAAAACACATCTTCCAAGGTGGCTTGGCTGCGGCGCAATTCACATAGCCCCAAATCGGCGGCAATGACGGCGCGGGCAATTTCCTGGGCCGGTTCCGTATCTCGCTCGATCGCCACTTTCAACCGCAATCGATCGGGTCGATCGCCCGGCGATCCTTGGGGCGTGACCGATCGGACTCCCGCCAACGTTTGCAACCGCTCCACCAACTGGGCCGCCCGATCGAGCAATTGCGGCGGCTCTCCTTCCGTCAGGGTCACCAACGCCGACTCAGCGCCATCAATTTCCAAGTCGTAGGCCGCGCCGCCCACACGGCCCGCCATCAGGTTGTCGGGGGTGTCGGTGGCCACCACTCGCCCACCGTTCACGATCGCCACCCGGCTGCAAGTCATGCTCACTTCCGGCAGGATGTGGGTAGACAAAATTACCGTATGGTCGCCCGCCAAACTTTTGATCAGGTTACGGACTTCCGCAATTTGGCGCGGATCCAGACCCACCGTTGGCTCGTCCAACACAATGGCCGGTGGATCATGCACGATCGCCTGGGCAATCCCTACCCGCTGGCGATAGCCCTTCGACAATTTATTAATGATGGTTTTGCGGCGATCGCTCAAACCACAGCGCTCGATCGACCAGCGCACCCGCTCCGCCCGATCGCCCGCCGAAACGCCCTTAATTCGCGCCACAAAGTTCAAAAATCCCTCCACCGTCATATCTGGGTAGAGAGGCGGCGTTTCTGGCAAATAGCCAATCCGTTCGCGCACCGCCATCGAATCGTCATGCACATCAAATCCCGCCACCCGCGCCGTGCCACTGGTGGCCGGTAGATAGCCGGTCAAAATTCGCATTGTGGTGGTTTTGCCTGCACCGTTGGGGCCCAGAAACCCCAAAATTTCTCCCGGCTCCACAGAAAACGTCACCTCGCGAATGGCTACGGTGCTGCCGTAGACCTTCCGCAACTGTTCCACTTCAATCATGGCGAGCGATCTCGGTCAAAAATCCCAGTCGATCGGCCCCAAAGCCGAGACCACGCCCCATTATGCCGCACGGCTTCCCGAACGACATGACCCGATCGTCAACCGGTTCGATCGTTTCAATAATGGTTAATGGTCGGGTCTATCAAGTCGATCGATCAATTTGTGGGTTTTAAGGTTTATCTTTTAAGCTTTATTTTTAAGGTTTACAGTCTTTACCTAAAATAATTGGCACGCCATATCGCAAATGCCATGAAGCAACAATTCAGTGGGCATTGCCCACCCTACGGGCTAACGAAGACAAGGGGCTTAAGCCCCTTGTTCCGATGATTTTCAATTCAATTTTTTCGGTTATTGAATCACGGATCCTATTTCAAGCTTCCGGATCAAAGGCCTATGATTCCAGTAACTCCGGCGGCTGATGAATATTGCGCGCCAAGCCCAAAATAGACAGCACCCAAATCGCCCACCAGGTCATATCAATTTCCCACCAACGCCAACCACATTTCGCCACATGGGGGTAGGCATGGTGATTGTTATGCCAACCTTCGCCATAGGTCAAAATGGCCGCCCACCAGAGATTGCGGGTGGTGTCTTCAGTCGCAAAGGGACGATAGCCCCCGTACAAATGGGTTACGGAATTGATGAACCAGGTGGAATGCCAAAGCAAAACGGCTCGCAGGAAAATGCCGTAAATCACAAAAGACCAACCACCCCAGAAATACAACCCGATCGCGATCGGGAGTTGCAGCCACAGGAAGTTTTGATTTAACCACCGATAAACGGGGTCGCGGGCCAAATCCGGCGCGTAGCGTTGGTATTGATCGTATTCAAAAAACTCCGGCCGCGGATACAACATCCAGAGCATATGGCTCCACCAAAAGCCGCGCCGAGAGGAATAGGGATCCTTGTCTTCATCTTCGGTGAAAGCGTGGTGCAATCGGTGACCCGCAACCCAAAAGATTGGCCCCCCTTGCAGCGCCATGGAGCCAATTAAGGCAATCAAATATTCTAGGGGTTTGGGCACTTGGAAACTGCGATGGCTGAGGAGGCGGTGAAAGCCGAGACAGATGCCAATGCTGCCAAATAGCCAGTGCAACAGGAGGCAAACTCCCAGTGCTGACCAAGAGAAAAACCAAGGAGCAGAGAGGGCAACAAGATGAAAGACAGCAAAGAAGCCCACGGCCCACAGGTTTAATTGAACCGGTGGACGATCGGTTGATAGCTGTTTCCAAATAACGGTCATGAACACAACTCCTCAAGAGCCACAAATAAACCGGTGATTTCGGCTAGGGTGGTTTGGCCGAACAAAAAGGGGAGGTGCGATCGCGCAGTCTCCCCCATTCAATGAGTGCTGAGAATGACGAATCCGAGAAGTTAACCTGAGAAGTTAATCTGTTGCGCTTCTACGGGGTAACGAATTCATGCCAACCATGACATTGATTCATCATTTCCATCAGCCTCAAGACCAATTTCGACACCACAAACTTTCAGTTAGCCTGTCACAAACTTTCAGTTAGCCTGCGATTGCGGGAGCTGTCAGGTTAGCGGGTTGAAAGTCCGCTTGAAAGTCCGATTGCAAGGCCGAAACGGGTTGAAAGTCCGCCGAACTTGCCAAATCTAAAGGAAACTGGTGTGCGTTCCGTTCGTGCATCACTTCGATGCCCAAGTTGGCTCGATTCAGCACATCAGCCCAGGTGTTAATCGGGTGTCCTTGGCTATCCAAAATGGAGTTATTGAAATTAAATCCATTCAGGTTAAAAGACATGGTGGAAACGCCCAAGGCGGCGAACCAAATGCCAATCACGGGCCAAGCGGCTAAGAAGAAGTGCAACGAACGGGAATTGTTGAAGCTGGCATATTGAAAAATCAACCGGCCAAAGTAACCGTGGGCTGCCACGATGTTGTAGGTTTCCGTTTCTTGGCCGAACTTGTAGCCATGATTAGGCGATTCGTTCATGTTGGTTTCCCGTACCAAGGAAGAGGTCACCAACGAGCCATGCATGGCGGAAAACAGTGCGCCCCCAAAAACACCAGCCACGCCCAACATATGGAAGGGGTGCATCAGGATGTTGTGTTCCGGCGAGAACACAATCATGAAGTTGAAAGTGCCAGAAATGCCGAGCATCATGCCATCGGAAAAGCTACCTTGCCCGATCGGGTAAATCAACAAAACAGCGGTGGCAGCAGCGACGGGAGCCGAAAAGGCCACGGGAATCCAAGGACGCATTCCCAATCGGTAGCTCAGTTCCCATTGGCGACCCAGGTAGCTGTAGATCGCAATCAGGAAGTGGAAAACGATCAGCTCGTAGGGGCCACCGTTGTAGAGCCATTCATCCAATGAGGCGGCTTCCCAAATGGGGTAAAAGTGCAACCCGATCGCAGCGGATGGGGGAATCACGGTGGCGGAAATCAGATTGTTGCCATAGAGCAGGGAACCGGCAACGGGTTCGCGGATGCCGTCAATGTCTACGGGCGGCGCGGCAATGAATGCCAGGATAAAGACGATCGCGGCGGTCAGCATGGTGGGGATCATCAACACGCCAAACCAGCCCACATACAAGCGGTTTTCGGTGCTGGTGATCCAGTTACAAAACCGATCCCAGCGACTAGGCGCGGGAGTCGATCGCAAAGATAGGGTCATGGATGATTACCTCTGTCAAACCTTGGTTAAGGTTGGTATTCTGGGGACTCAGAAAGCCCACCAGACTTGGGGTTATGGCTACTGGAGGCCGGGTAAGCAGGAATTAAATGGGGGCACAGGGGCGATCGAACAAGTCGAAAGCGATTCCCTATGCCCCTATGGGACTAGCACTCCAGTGACGGGCAATGCCTTAGATTCAGAGAGCTAATGCTTTGAGCAACCCGCAAGCGATCGCCCAGTCAGCCTTCAGCCTTTGATTCCGGGCATTGCCCATTGAGATGGGACGCTCAATCTCCCAGGAATTGAGTGACCCCAGCCCGAACCTGTATTCGTTTTATAACTATAAAGCGATTGAAGAATCAAGCATCATCCAATCAACTAATGAAACCAATCTTGATTAATCAGAATTATTAATTTATAAATCAGCCCATTCCGGGGCGATCGGCCAGTCGATCGAAACCCCAGTTCTCGAAACCTTGATATCGTTGAATTTTTATGACCACACCTCTTTGGCCCTACGTCACACCCGGCATTCCCGATGATTTGTTTGAGCGGTTGCCGGGCATTCCGATGACCAAACGCGAAACCCGGCTGGCGATTTTGTCCATGTTGCGGTTGTCGGCCAATTCCGTGCTGTGGGATATCGGCGCAGGAACGGGGACGATTTCGGTGGAAGCCGCTTTGATGATCCCGCAAGGGCGAGTGGTGGCGATCGAGCGAGATTCCGATGTGGTGCAACTAATTCGGACTAACTGCGATCGCTTTGGGGTCAAGAATGTGCGGGTGGTGGAAGGCAGCGCGCCGGACTGTTTTGGCCTGCTGAAGCAACCGCCCGATCGGGTCTGCATCGGTGGTGGGCGGCCCCTGAAGGACTTGTTGGAAACGGCGTGGGAGCGGCTGCCTTTGGGGGGGCGCGTGGTGGCCCTGTCTACCAGCCTGGAGGGTCTATACGCCCTTTCGGAAGCCCTGGCGGAGGTGCAAGCGTTGAACATTGAGGTGGTGCAAGCGGCGGGCAATCGCTTGGAGCGGCGGGCCAATAGCCAGGTTTTGGCGGCGATCGACCCGCTGTTCATTCTCTGTGGCGAGAAGGGTGAAGGTTAGGGGGATAGGCGGAGATTTTTAGGCAATCTATGCCGGCCTCGTCAGAAATGGTTCGTATTGCGCTATATCCTTGGGCATTTCCGTCCCTGCGGTGAACATGCGATCGAACGGGCAGCAAACACCATGACACGATCCCCAGCGCCCCTATCCGGCGTTTTGGCCAAATCCCAAGCCTTAGCCAAGCCAGTCAACCAGCCATTCAACCAGCGATTAACCCAGTTATTCAGCAAGCCATTCCACAAGCCATTCACCAAGCCGTTAGGGTTGGGCAGGCTATTGCCGGGCACATTACTCTCGGGCACATTACTCTCGGGCGCGATCGGGGCGGGGCCCCTGGCGCTGGGGGCGATCGCAGCTCCCACCGATGGCGGCGATCATTGGTCGCGAAGCTGTTTGGCAGCTTTGGCCGAGCGGCGATGGTTACCCCTGAACAGCGCTGGGCAATTTCAGCCCGATGAGCCAGCCACCCCGGAAGATTTGGCGCGGCTGCTGAATCAGGCTGTCCCAGAAGGCCCCCCGATCGCCCGCACCGGCAAGGACAACGAACCCCTGCGCCGCGATCGAGCAATTGCCATGATCATGACCCGCTTGGGCTGGACGGATAACGCGGCTGACCCTCGGGCCGGAACCCTGTTGCGCCAAACCTTTGAAGATGGTGAACGGGTGGAATTTCCAGTGCGACCGGCCGTGGCCGCCGCCGTCCGGGCCGGCAAGGTGGTGAGCTATCCCAACCCCCGTCGCTTGGAACCGGAGCGATCGGTCACCCGAGGAGAGGCCGCCGCTTTCCTCTGCCAAGCCCTGAATGATCGGTTGGAAACCCCCGCCACCGATGCCTTCACGCCCTTCGTGGCCCGGCCGCCGGAAACACGCGGCGCTTGGTTAACCAACATTGACAGCGATATCTTGTTCGATCGCGATCGCCTGCGTCAGGCCCTTGAAAACCTGAAAGCCGCCAACTTCAACACCGTTTACATCACCGTTTGGAACGGTGGCTACACCCTCTACCCCAGCGACGTGGCCGAACGGGCCAGCGGCCAACGCATTGACCCCCACCCTGGTCTGCAAGGGCGAGACATCCTCGCCGAGGCGATCGCTGAAGGTCGTCGTTTAGGTTTGGCCGTTGTGCCCTGGTTGGAATTTGGGTTAATGGCTCCGGCCAACTCCGAGTTAGCTCGGCGGAATCCAGGTTGGATTGCCCAGCGCCGTGACGGTTCCAACCGGTTTCAGTACGGACGCGATACAAGGGTTTGGCTGAATCCTGGCCACCCGGATGTGCAGAAATTCATGACCGATTTGGTGGATGAGCTGGCCGCTCGCTACCCGGTGGACGGCATTCAATTTGATGACCATTTCGCCTATCCGGTGGAGTTGGGCTATGACCCCACCACCTTGGCCCAATACGCCCTGGAGCGAGATGGCCAAACCCCGCCGGATTTAGCCACAGATCCAGACTGGATGCGCTGGCGATCGGGTCGGCTAACGCAATTGATGGGGCAAATTCAACAAACCCTCAAGGCCAAGCGATCGACGGCGATCATGTCCCTTTCGCCCAATCCCCAACCCTTTGCCTACAGCACTTCCTTGCAATCTTGGTCAGACTGGGTGGGGCGCGGCTGGATTGATGAACTGATTGTGCAAATTTACCGGGAAGATCCGGCCCTCTTTGAGGCGGAACTGCTCGATCGGGATTTACAAATTGCCAGTTACAAAATTCCCGTCAGCGTCGGCATTCTCACGGGGCTGAAGGTCAAGCCCATGCCAATCGATCGCGTGGCCACCCAAGTGCAACTGGTGCGCCAAAAGCAACTGGCCGGCGTGTCCTTCTTTTTCTATGAAAGCCTCTGGAATTTGACCTCTGAGAACCGAGAGCGCCGCCAACAAACCATCCGCCGACTCTTTTTCAATCCCGCCTTCCGCTCCAATCGCTAATCCTTGCCCAAGCGCGGCCGATCGATGGGCTGCATCAGCCCCTTCAGCAACCAGCCCCATTGCGTCCTGTGGGGATTGGTTGCTGCCAAAATCCGTCTCCACCCCTCCGAAAACCTGACTTCTCCCTTTAGCAAAAGTGATGGATAAGCAAACTAATTTTGTCGATCTTATTTAAAGATTGCTTGAAGATTGGAGAGATAGATTGAGTTTTTATGGATTTCGCCAAATAATGGATGAATCGTAATTTAACGACAACCCAAGAATCAACTCAAGATGGGTTGTATGGGTGCTGTGAGGATAGTGCGCGGCACAATTCAAGAAAGTCTGTCAGGAAGCTGTGGCCATACCCATTGGTCAACGTTTGGGGTCTAAATTAGGCTGAAGTTTGGATGGTGTTTTTTCTAAATCCAACTTTGTCCTTGTTGCTTCATAATCGCAACAAAGCCTGAATTGATCAAATTCAGGTTAAATCCCATACTTGGCCGATTGTTGCGGTCTTCTTTCTAAGCACCTAATTGCAGACTGAATTGAGGCGATCGCTCCTCTTTTTTGCAGATCTCGAATTTCCCAGATCTCCATGTGTCAATCAATACCCGATCGCCTCGGATCAGATCCTGATTTGATTCTGGGCTGGTCAGGATATGATCGAACGCAAGCTTTGCTCTTTTCCTAAAAAGACAATTTAAAAACCCCCTTAGAAACCACCGGACTGTTGGTTCTAGGCGGAGATAAATGAGTTCTAGGAGATTGCCAATGTGGCATTGGGGCAATGAAATTTCATGGGATTGACATCGACAGGGACGTGATTGCTAGGTGGGCAAAATTTAGTTAGCCTTCCCGCAATTTTCCCTATCGATTGTTATCAACCATGGTGTTGAGTGTTGATCGATCGCTAGGTGACCAGACACCCCATCCCCCAAAGACCCCCAAAAGAGTCCCCATCGGGGGCCTCAAACGCACCCCAGAAAATGCCCGAGACTGAGGAGGCTAATCAACAGTCGGCACAGGTGTGAAGATGGTTAGCATCAAGGCAGTTCGCTGCTGTTGATGGGTGGTTGGTGTTCCTAAAGATTGTGGCCCCGTTGCTCATGCTGATTCCCCAAAACCTGGTTCGATCGAGTTACCCATGCACTGACCTGCCTTTGCAAATCCGACCGGCGGAGTTTCGAGACTTAGCCGAGTTAGCCGATTTGTTGGCGGACAGCTTTCACCGACGACAAGGCTGGTGGCGTTGGCTGTTCCCCCTGTTGCGGGCTGGCATCTACGAAGATTTGCGAACGCGACTGCAATCCCAGCGCGATCGCTGTCTGTGTTTGGTGGCTTTCACGGCCCCCACGGCGGCGACGGGTCGGGTTCAGCATCCTGAGCTGATCGGCACGATCGAGATTGCAGCACGCTCCAATCTGCCTTGGCGATTGAACCAACATCACTATCCCTACATTTCCAATCTGGCGGTACGCACCGACTATCGTCGGCGGGGAGTTGCACTCCAACTCCTGTCCGCTTGCGAAGAAGTGGCACGTCACTGGGATAGTTCCGCCCTGTATCTTCATGTCCTGGCCGATAATTGTGCGGCGAGGCGGTTATACGATCGAGCTGGCTTTGTCCCCAGCGGGCGATCGGGCGGTGGTTCTCGACCCAGTTGGCAACGTTCCACACGTCTGTTGTTGCAAAAGCCATTGGGGTAAGCTACGACCGTGATTCGCCTCTCTCTCTCTCCCGATCGTTTTTCTACCGCCGCCCATCGAGACCCGTCCCACGTCGCCTCTGTGTTTCAGCTTGACCCGCCGCCCCTCGACCCGATCAACCCCGAATCGCCCCTCGGCCGTGTTCTGAGTGGTCAGGTTTGGATTGTCAACAATCGCCGCCGCAACGGCTTGTTGTTGATCAAAGAGTTCTATGCCGAATTTGCGGGGCCCGGGGCAGCGGTGGGCGGTCTGGTGGATCAAGACTGTCAGGCGGTGATTCCGTTGGGAGATTTTGAGCTGTTGCTGCCCAAGTCTTTAAAGGAGCAGGAAACAGGCTATCGAATTCGGTTGCAATGGCTGAAGTTGGTGGAACGATTCACGGCGCGGGGCGATGCCAAGCAGCGGGCCCGCAAACTGCTGGATCAGTTTGAAGAATTTTTCGATCGCTCAGATATTGACAAGTTACCGGATCAAGTCCTAGCGGCGGCCGTTGGTGTATTGCCCCACGTGATTCGTGCGGCCCGCCACAAGTGATCCTAGAAGATATCTAAGCATCTTCTAATGAGCGCCCATTGGAGTATTCGTTAGCAGCATAAGCTTCAGTCCCCCGAACGAACGGGTTTGCACCGGCACAACGAATTTGCGGTGCTTGGGAGAGGACGTTTGGTGTTTTGATGGTTGGGTTCTTTTCGATCGCCCCGGTCGCCGTCGTGTATCTCCAGCGTCTGCATCTGCGCCAGTTTCGGAACTATGCCGAGCAGTGGGTTGAATTTGTTGCACCCAAGACGATCCTGGTGGGGGACAATGCCCAGGGCAAATCCAACCTCTTGGAGGCGGTGGAGCTGCTGGCCACCCTGCGATCGCACCGCACCAGCCGCGATGGAGATTTGGTGCGATCGGCCCAAGACTGCGCCCAAATTACCGGTTGGATCGATCGAGCAGCGGGGCCCCTGGAACTGAGCTTGAGCCTGCGACGGGTGGGCAGACGCACCCTGGTACGGAGCGGCGAAACCCTGCGGCGGCAACTCGACGGACTGGGATCCCTGAATGCGGTGGAATTTTCCAGTCTTGATCTGGACTTGGTGCGGGGCGGGCCGGAACAGCGCCGCCGTTGGTTAGATGGCTTGGTGATGCAACTGGAGCCAATCTATGCGCACCTGTTACGCCAATACGAGCGAGTGTTGCGCCAACGGAATGCCCTGTTGCGGGATTGGGCCAAGCAACGCCGCCAGGGTCAGGCCTTGAGCGATCGGGCGGCAGAGCTGGCCGTTTGGGATGCGCAATTGGCGGCCACGGGAACCCGGCTAATTCGACGGCGGGCCAGGGCGATCGCCCGGTTAGCCCCCTTGGCCAGTCGTTGGCATGGGGCCATTAGCGGCCGCGTGGAAACCCTGACGTTGACCTACGCGCCGAATGTGGCGATCGCGCCGGATGTGTGGCAATTGCCGGCCCTGGAAGAAGCGCGGGCCATTGAAGCCACCTTGCTGGCCCAAATGCGCGATCGGGGGGAAATTGAGCAATACCAAGGCACATCCCTGGTGGGCCCCCACCGGGATGAAGTGACCCTGGCGGTGGATGATGCCCCGGCTAAACAGTACGGCTCCCAAGGGCAACAACGCACGTTAGTTTTGGCGCTGAAGCTGGCGGAACTTTGCGCGATCGAGGCCGTGGTGGGGGAACCGCCGCTGTTGCTGTTGGATGACGTGTTGGCGGAACTGGACTTAGCCCGCCAAAACCAATTATTGGGGGCGATCGCCGATCGGTTTCAAACGATTGTCACCACCACGCACCTGGGAGCCTTTGATGCTCGCTGGCTGGATTCGGCCCAGGTGCTGACGGTGCGATCGGGCGAGATCGTAGCCTGACGGCCTGATTCAAGGAGTTTCAGTTCGGAAGTTTGAACCTTTGAATTCGGCTAAATTCAACTAAATTTGACTGAATTTAACTGAATTCAACTCGTTAAAACGGAATTTCATCATAATCCAGCTCATCACTTGGAGCCGGAGCCGGGGTCGGAGCCGGGGCCGGACGAGGCGGCACGGTGGCAGCCGGCGGCGGCGCCGATCGATAGCTGGCATTGGTGGGCGGGGCCACGGGCGCGGCCATGGCTGAGCTGGCCAGCGATCCCAAGCTGTGAACACGGCCCACCCGCAACTCGGCCCGTTTTTCCTTAAATCCTTCGGGACGATCGATCGTGGTCATGGTGAGTCGGCCTTCCAAAATCACCCGATCGCCCTGATGGCAAGACTGCTGAATTTCATTGGCCAAATTGCCAAACCCCACCGCCTTAATCGTCGCGGACGGATCTTCAGGGCGCTGCCCCGGAAATTGCACCAACATCTCCGCGATCGCCAAGTTATCCGGCGTGTAGCGCAGTTCGGGATCCTTCACCACCTCTGCCATCAACACACAGCTATTCATGACGCGATCGCCTCCAAAATTACGAACATTAATCAATATCTAACCTTACGCCTAACCTTTAGACCCAGCACTTTCTCTCTCCCTCATGCCAAGCCTTGGTCTCTAGTTTCAAGGCCCTCGCCGCCAAAAGCAAATGGTTGGGGTGATCAGGACGAATTACAGCCCACCGGAATCGCCACCCCATCAGAATTGCATGAGAGACCCAGTTAGAGGTTAGGATTGGCCGCCGATCGGCCCCCGGCCAGTTGTTAAAGATAGTTAAAAAATCGCAAAACCACCAGCAAAGTAGGCGTGAATTGAGCGCAAGGACAACCGCGCCTGGCGGTGACCATGCCCTTCTTTGGGGCCATCGTGATTCTCTGGCCCTCTTTGGGGTTAATCAACGGTCTATCTCCCCTTCAAGCGACCCAGCGCGATCGCTCGTCAATGGGCAGGGTGATCGCACCCGCGCCCAGGGATATTGAACAAGACCCAAAAGGGACAAAGCCAGCGGCTGACCGGCGCGTTGGTTGATGTCTGGGGTTGTAGCTGTTAGAACGTAAGGGTTAATCAACGGTGATTGAGCGGATGAAGCTGACTTCGCCGCAATAAAGCAGGAAGCCTCCTGATTGCCGCATTTGCTGGCGAGTCGCAGCCATGATTTAGAGAAGCCGTAACGAAAAGAAGCAGGAACCCGACTCGCGAGGCTCGGGAATCGCCGCCCATCAGGGGTGGAGAAGATGTCAACAGCGCTGTAACCAAAACGTTTGGGTAAGGGTTTGTCGTCGTGACGCTCGATCAAGACTTGGAAAT
Source organism: Limnothrix sp. FACHB-406 (assembly GCF_014698235.1). NCBI lineage: Bacteria > Bacillati > Cyanobacteriota > Cyanophyceae > Pseudanabaenales > Pseudanabaenaceae > Limnothrix > Limnothrix sp. FACHB-406. The sequence goes on from NZ_JACJSP010000006.1 coordinate 170,252, forward strand.
TAAAAGCCTTTTGGCCGACCTAGACGCGGCTCTTGCTGCGGCTGGTAACGATACAACGCAGGTTCAAGCGCCCCGAGCCTTAATCGAGCAGGTGCGAAGTCGTTTAACCCAATTGGCGACTCCGACCACGGATGCCGGTGAGGTAGCGATCGATGAGGCCCTGTGGGTTCAGCAGTCTTGGGATGCGCTCGCGCCGGACTTGCAAACGGAACCACCGGCCACCACCACCGTGCAAGCCTTGGCCCAAGGACTGTTGCGATCGATGCAGCAGGAGATTGACCAACTGCGCCAAGGGGCGATCGCCCCAATCCAGTCAGATTTGGAGTCTCTGCGTCAACAGCGCCAAATTCTGAGCGAAGAAATTGCCCAACTGGAAAATCAGCGCCAGTATTACCAATCCCTGGCCCAGCAGCAGGCGAACCAAGAGCAGATCATCGGCGACTTTTTGCAACAAGTGCGCGATCGCCTGCAAACCAGCATCACCGACCAAGTTTCGCAGCTCGTGGCTCGTAAGGAAGCGGCCCCTAGCTCCCAAGACCTCACGGAACTGGACAGCTCCGCCAGCAGCATTCTGGAGCATTTGCAAACAACCCTCAACGCCATCACCAGCACCCTGCAATCCAATTCGCAGCGCTACGAAGAGGCCCTGAATGCGGCCCTGGAGCGGATGCATGTGCTGGGCGAAGAAAGTGAAGCGGTGCTTGATCACTGGCTCAGTCGTTTGGCTTCGGCCCTGGGCCGCGATTTGCCGGCCGACGAAGCCGCGATCGAGGGACGTTCCGAGGCGACCAACGCGGCCGACGAACGTTCATCGGCAATCGCCACCAGTTTGGCCCTGTCGGCCCTGGGAGGTGGGGCGATCGCGGCCACGGCTGCGGCCACCGCAGACCCCGCCGACGCTACGGAAGCAGCACCCCTCGATTTGGATCTGAACTATGACTTACCCACCGATGACGCATCGGATTGGGCGGGGAGTTCGGGTTTCGGTGAACCTGAGGCCGCTGAACAGGGGAGTGAGCTGACAACGGCCGAGGCTGGTCAAGCACCGGATGCGCTGGATTTGGATCTAGACCTGGCGATCGATTCCACAGTCCATGACCCCACGGCAGATCTGAGCACGATCGCCCCGATCGAGGATCTTCCCAATTCGGAAGCTGATTTCAGGGCTGAACTGGATCCGTTGCTGGCTCCCGATCAAGACAACAGCGCCGCCACGGACGATCTCGGGGCCATTGATGATCAAGCCATTGCCGATCAGGCCGTTGATGATCAGACCATTGGCGACATTGACTTTGATGCCCTGGATCTGCCGCCCTTGACAACAGAATCGATCGCGGCGGGAGATTCAGCAATCGAACTGAACGAGGCGATCGCCACCGAAGCGCCCGCACCAACCGACAGCGACGATCTAGACACCAGCGATCCCACCTGGATTGGCTCCGAGGAAGATATTTTTTCGGATGTGGATGCCATCTTCCGGTTTGATGACCCCGTGGAGCCGGAAACCACCGCCCCGGGTGATTCAGCCTCAGATGATGCCGACCCAGGCGATTGGGATCCTCTAGCCGCCGTGACAGGGGCCACCGTGGCCGGCGTTGGCCTGCTGGGCGTGGCCGCTTCAGCGGAAGCGGCCCTCCCGCCCGCAGACCTGCCGATCGCCCTCGATGCGATCGCTCCGCCCCCCTCTCTGGATTACGGCGCAGAGCCGGATCTCAGCGACAGCCCCCCCTTGCCCGATGGCCAATCCCCGGCGGACATCATCGACGCGGTGGATGCTACCAGCGAGGTCACCAATTTGGATCTGCCTTGGCAAGCAGAATCCACCGCCACGGCAGATTTGAGCAGCTTTAGCGGCGGTGGGGGTTCGTTCACCACGGCTGACGGTTTGGATCTGGATGAGCCAAGCCCGGCGCTGGGGTTAGACCTCCCTTCAGACCTCTCTTCAGAGGTGAATTTTGAGGCGATCGGGGAGCCAACTGCTGCACCGGAGGCGATCGAAGCGGCCGCCGCCAGTGAATTTAGCCCCCTCGCAGGGCTTGAGAATTGGTCGGTGGAGCCGGATTTGGAAGCGGTCGCCCCCGCCGATAGCGTTTTGCCGGAGCCTTGGCTGGACTCGGAACTCACGGGTGATGCAGACCTGGCCGAGGACGTGAGCCAGTGGGATCAGATTGCGGTGGAAGCCCCGGATGCGGGTAGCTCGCCCCTTGAGCCGACCGATGCTTGGGATTTGGGGAATGAAGTTCCATCCCTGGAACCCGATGCCGAAGATTCCGCCCCCTCCGAGCCTGACCCCAGTGCTGGGCTGGATCTTGGTCTTGAGCTGGATTCGGAACCGGAGTTACCGCCGCTGGCCGCTGAGTTGGCTTCCGAGTCGGAAGATTTGGGCGGTGATTTGCGGGCGGAGCTGGCCGCTTGGCAGCAACCCAGTGATGCTGGGGTCAGTGATGATCTGGAGTCGATCGCCCCGTCCATCGAAGATTCCTTCTGGCAAGTGGAGGAAGAGGAACAGCCGATTGAAAGCTCGATCGCTCCCAGTGATTTGGAATTGCCAACGCCGGAAGCTATTGCCACCTTTGATCCGCCCAATCAGTTTGACCAATCCCTTGAGCAACCCCCTGAGGAATCTTTTGAGGAATCTTTTGATCAACTGCCTGAACCGTTGCTCGATCAGCCCGAGGATGATCTGTTCGCGCAGGATCTTGACCCAGGCATTGACCCAGCGATCGACCCAGCGATCGAACTAGAGCCAGAGTTGATGTCTGCCTTCGACGGCACACCCGACACCAGCTTGGTGGCAGAAGAAACGCCCGGGTTTGAAGGATCCTGGTCAGATGAGCCTTCCGATCTGCTGGCGGCGGAATCGGCGGCCCCAGCAGATCTCCTGGGAGGCGCGGCGGATGATGACCTTGGCCTTGACCTCGCGCTAGATGTGGCCAGTGATAGCGACCTCGGAGCGATCGACCTATCCGGCAATGTTGAATCGCTGCCCTTGGGCTTAGGGGCTGACCCGGACGCGGGCGACTTGGCAGACTTGGGAGTCGCTGATCTGGGAGCGATCGAACTGGAGGGCGATGGGGCGAGTGATCTGGGTGGTGATCTGAATGATCTGAATAATGATTTGGATTTGGACTTGGCCACTGATCTGGCTGACGACCCAGGTTCGGATCTGGAAGCGGCCTTGGGCACAGACTTGGGCGCGGATCTCGATCAATCCACTCCGGCCGATGAACTCAACACCCCAGGTTTCGAGAACCTGGAATTCTTGGCCGCCCCCATCGGTAGCCTGTTGCCCCCCGACCAGGGACAACCGATCGGCGAAACCGAAGAGGCAGTAACGTTTGATTTCTGGGACGGCGAAACGAACCAGCCAGCCCCGGAACCCGAGTTGGCATCCGACGGGGCGATCGAGCCGGGCCTCGAAGGGTCGGATTTAGGCGATTTGGCATTACCGGAAGATTTGGTCTTGCCGGAAGACGGTTCCGGGTCTGATCTTGGCGCAGACTTTGGCGATGATCTGCTGCCGGGTTTGGATTTGCCGGTGGATGAGGCGATCGAGGAACCCAATGATTTCACAACTGACGCGGCCATCGGTTCCGCGATTGATTTGACCTCAGAGGCAACCGATTTTGCGATCGCCAGCTCCGGGGATACAGCCCTTGAGGCCCTGGAAACCCCAGATCTGGACTGGTCTTCCGATCCTCTGGACTCGTCGGAAGCCTCATTGCCGAACGAATTTGCAGAGGCATTCCCAGCCGAGTCGGCTGCTGTGGGCGACTTGGGTTTGGATCTGTCTTTGCCCGCCGATGAACAAACCCAGAGCGATCCCTTCGATGCCGGTTTAGAGGCGATCGCAGGGTTGCGCGACGACCTGAGTTTCGGTGACATCAGCAGCGCCTTTGGCAATGCTCTAGATTCCAAGGTCACAGCGGAGTTATCGGAACTGGAAACCGACGCAGCCCTAAATCTCCCTGAGCAAGTGGATTGGGAAGCGGCCTTGGCGGAACCGGCTGTTGAGCAGGATTTGACCGCCGAGGCCTTGGCCACAGACGACTTGGCCACAGAGGCGGCGACCACTGACGCATGGACTGATCTAGGCAACGCCAACGATCCAAGCATCAGCGCTCCTGTGGAGTTAGGTCAATTCATGACTGACGCATGGACTGACTTAGACAACGCCAGCGATTCCAATGCCGATGAACCAGAGGAGTCCAGTGATCTTGCCGCCTATTTCGTGGAGTTCAGCGATCAACCGTCAACGGCCGCTGAAGCCGAAGATCAACCGACATCCCTGGAGTCCCTAGACTTGGGCGATGACCTGGATTCCCCGATCGAGGATTTGGGCGACGATCCCGGGACGGCATTCGGCATCGAGGGACTGAGCGATGAGGTGGGGGATGATTTGGGCTTAGAGCCAAACTTCAGCGCTGACTTCAACCCGGGTCTAGGGGCCGATTTGGGATCCACTGAGTTCAACCCTTTGGCGGACTTGGAGACCAATCTGGAAACCGCTGCGGATCCTGATTTGTTGGCGGCGGTTGGTGAAGCCAATGACGATCCGCTGCTGGAGTTTGCCAATGACTCAGGCTTGGAACTGCCGGAACTTGCCGCTGAGGATGAATCGGACTTCGCTACCGATCTGGATCTCGGCGCGGATCTCAACCTGGCCGCAGAAGCCAGCGCAGATGATTTTGATTGGGCCGCAGATTCCACGCCCCCGATCGTCCCGGAAGCTGACACTGCACCGCTGGAGATGGATAACCTGCTGTTGGAGATGGGGGAGGCCACGGATGATGGGGCGATCGCCCCTTCCCTTCTAGATTTCAATGCTGAAGCTGAGGATCTCGACTTTGGCGACGGGGCCACAGCCAACGCGGAGCCGCTGGCCGGTTTGGATCCGCTGGATTTGGATCTACCTTCCTTTGATGAGGCCATGGGTGAGCCGCTGTCGCTGGATGATGTGACGGCGAATCCCTTGGAAATCAGCAGCCTGGATCAAGCCCTTGACATGGGAATGGCGGCCTTTGAGCTGCCCAATGCGCCAACGGATGGATCTTTGGATCCGATCGCCCTGGATCTGACCGGTGGGACTGATTTTGACCCAACGGCGCTGGATGCGGCCTTGACGGAATTTGGTGAATCATCGGTTTCCCCCTTGGGCGAACTGGATCCAGAGCTGGATGCGCTGCTGGCGGAATCCCTGCTGGCGGATACTGACCTGGACGAAACCAAGAAGGAATGAGCCGATCGACCGATGGGCGCTGGTGTTTGGGCCTCAGCTTAGGAGACGGCCTCTGGGCAGTGGCCCTGCGCGATCGCCAGTCCGATCGGGTTGGGTTGCTCGGTCAAGTCCAAGTCAGTGGCGCAACCTTCGTTCAACCCTGGAGTTCGTTGGATGGGCAGTCACCGGAATCTGGCGGATCTCGGTTGCTGTTGGATGCAGGTTTGCCCTACCGCAATCCCCAAACGGGCCAAGCGCATCCCCTGGTCACCTGGGCCGGTGAATTGCGACCCTTGCCACAATTGCTGGAGACACTAGCCGAGTCCCTGGCAAGGTTGCGGGATCCGGCGATCGCTTGGGTCACCGCCACCGGAAAGCCTGTGCCAAGCCAGGTGCTGCGATCGGTTGAGGACGTGGTAGTGGGCTATCCCGTCCCCTCCGGAGAAGCCTTCCGGTTCAACAGCCGAGAACTGGTGCTGAAGGCTGGCTTGGTCACCCATGGTCAACGGGTGATGACGGTGGCCGAAGGATTGGGGGCGGCCCTGGGTTGGGATGGGCTGCAAGGTTGGGGCTGCTGCTGGGTGATTGATCTGGCGCTGCCGGGCCCTTTGCCCCTGACCCCATCGCCCACCCCAGCCCCCTTAACCCAAGCTCACCTAACCCAAATCACCTTGCTCGATCGGGACTTTGGCCGACAACTGGGCCAAACCCACGGCTTAACTGGTCCATGGCATGGTTGGCCCCAATGGATTGAGACCCTAAATTCAGCCCTCAATCATTTGGCGGCCCAATCGGGCATTGCTCCCCAAAAGGTAGAACGGATTTTGTTGCGTGGCGCGATCGCCCAAGCTCCCCAATCGAGTGACCCCACCGGGGCCCTTCAGGATTACCTGCGTCAAAAATGCCCCAGCGCCACCCTCCATTGGGAACCCTCCTCCCAACCGCTCGGACGATTGGCCATGGGGTTGAGTCGGATGGTGGACTGTCCGCCCTGGGATGAGGCCAAGCCCTATGATGACTACTTTCTGTTTGCGGCCCTGTTGCGCCATTTGACCCCGGAACCTCAACCGCTCGATCGACTCTTGGAAGCCTTGGCGCAAGATGGCATCCACGGCCGCACCTGCCGTCGATCGATTCAACAACTGCTGGCGGGGGAAATTCCGCCCGGTCTGTTACCCCATCCATGCTGGGCCCCCAACTCCCTGGCGGATCCGGACTATCAAGCGCTGGCGGCCCAATCACCATTTCAATGCTTGGCTAGCGGGTGGTATGCTCTCGATGCTTCGGCCGGAACCCGTTGGCGACGCTATTTAGGCCTGGTGTGGGGGCGATCGAGCACGGCAGCTTTGGAACCGATCGGGGCGATCTAGGGCCACTTGATCACACACCAATCTTCATCAATCGATTCAGCCCATGACTGTTTCCCCTCCCCGATCGCCCGCCGATTTACCCCCCGAGCCAGAGAACCGCCCGCTTCAGCCTCCCCGCACAGACACGATCGCCCCATTAGCCCTGGTGGAAACGGCCTTCTTAGCCAGTGCCGCCAGCCTCATCTGGTTAGTCAATTTTTATTTCCCCCTTGGGCCGGCGCTCCGGGTCTTTTTTTCCCTCCCGATCGCCTTGGTTTATCTCCGATGGGGATCCCGATCGGCTTGGATGGCGGCCATTGTGTCCGGACTCTTGCTATCGGTGCTGATGGGCCCGCCTCGCAGCATCCAATACGTGATGCCCTATGGACTTCTGGGGGTCTTGCTAGGCTGTCTATGGCGGCGTGGCGTAGGTTGGGGACGTTCCATTGCCCTGGGAACGCTCCTGAGCGCCACGGGGCTGTTTTTCCGAATTGCGTTGGTTTCCACCCTGCTTGGGGATGATCTGTGGACTTACGTCACCGTCCAGGTCACCGGTTTGCTGGAGTGGGGAGCCACCCGGTTGGGCCTGCTTTGGCGGCCGGAACTGGGAGCGGTTCAAGGAGCAACGGTTTTGATGATCCTGGTCAATGCAGCCGTGTATGTGTTCGCGGTGCATTTGGTCTCCTGGGCCGTCTTTGAGCGGTTGGGCCTGCGGTTGCCACCGCCGCCGCGCTGGGTTCAAACCTTACTCGAGATAGACTAGGAACGCTTGATCAGGCGATCTGCGCTATGGCAATGATGCAGCCACAGGATATTCAGCCATTGTCGATCGATCAATTGCCAGCGGATAACTGCGACTCGATGCTGCCCCCGTCGTTGCACATTTTGGCGGGGGGCGATCGAGCACGGGCTTGGGTGCAATCACGACGTGGCCAACAACCGCTGTTTAGCTGTGTGTTGGGGTTCACGGAAACGGGGCTGATTCCGGGCATCTCTGCGGCCGGGGCTACTCCGGCCGATCGCCGCTACACGGCCCTGGCCGATGCGGAATTTTTGGTGAATGGGCCCAGGGGCAATCCGGCCTATCCGCTCCCTCCCTTGGCTGGGGGAGCCTCACCGGTTTTGATTTCTCGGGCCATTTTGGAATCGCTCCATTGGCGATTGCGTGTGATTAATGCGGGGCTACAGGATTTGCCCTCCATTCCCCACATCCGCATGGGCGGACTGCCGGCTCGCTGTTTAAGCACGGGCTATGCGCTCGATCGAGCCGTGGTGGAGCAGCTCTTTGCAGCGGGCTATCGTTTGGGACAACAGCTCGCCACCGAGGGCAACCCCCTGCCGCCGGATTATTTGCTGATTTCTGAATGCGTTGTGGGCGGCACTAGCACAGCCCTGGCGGTCTTGTTGGGACTGGGGATTGATGCCACCAACCGGGTCAACAGCAGCCATATTTTCTGTAACCATGCCCAGAAATTGGACTTAGCTCTTACGGGCTTGCGGCGATCGGGTCTGGGCGAGTGGCATCCCGATCGCCAATGCGTGCAAGGATCCCTCGACCAAGATCCGCTGGCCGTGGTGGCGGCGGTGGGCGACCCCATGCAACCGGTGGCGGCGGGCATGGCCCTTGCGGCCAGCCAAACCAGCGGTGTGCTGTTGGCGGGAGGAACACAAATGTTGGCAGTCTATGCCCTGGCCCGGGCGATCGCCCAACGCCGACAGTTGCCCTGGAAACCGGAGGCGATCGCCGTTGGCACGACCCGTTGGGTGGCCTACGATGCCAGCGGCGACACCCTTGGCCTGGCCAAGGCGATCGCCCCACCGGAGGAGGAACCGATCCTGCTCACAACCTTGCTGAATTTTGCCCAGTCCACTTGGACGCAATTACGAGCTTATGAAGCCGGATTTGTGAAGGAAGGAGTTGGGGCCGGCGGGGCGGCCATCGCGGCCAGTTGTGCCGCCGGTTGGGACAGTGAGCGCTGTCTCCAGGCAATTGAAGGGTTGCTCAGTCGCTGGTCAACGGTGCTGCATAATCCCTAGTGAATATCAGTGAATATCACAGTGAATGTCACCTGATTGGACATCGAGGGCAGGCATTTCTAGAGCAATCCCTCCAATCGCCGTCGGATTCGCTCCAGCTCGGCGGCACTCATGGATCCGGCATCCTCTTCATTGGCCGTGGGAGGCGCTTCCCCCTCCACCTGCCAGCTCATTTCATCGGTCGATCGATTGGTTTCCATCGGGATCGCCAATTCCCCTTGGGCCACCAATTGGCACTCGTAGCCCGCTTCTTTGCAAAATTCCCGCACTTCGTCATCCTCGATCGGCTCCACGGTGGCCAGGGGAAAATCCTGGGCCTCCAGCAAGCCCGCATAGCGAGTGGCATCGTCCTCATCTTCAAACATCAGGACGCAGTTACGTTCCACACCTTCCCCATCTCGCAGCCAAATGCTGTAGATGCCTTCATTTTCGGTGCGGGCGTTGAAGAGCAGAACGAAGACGCGCATAGTGAATCGTGAAATGGACCAAGGACACAACCCGATCGCCCGCAAGGGTCGCAGCCAGCCAACGGGCGATCGGGCGGTTAGCGCCTATCATCTTAAGGGGTCTGGCGGTGGAATTTGCGAACAGCGGCATTTGCCAAATTTGCCAACCGCTATTTCACCCAGCTTCTGACTACCGTTGATTCCCCATTCCTGCGCCCGATCCCTTAAATCGACGAACTGGGACAGGGCCCCGATCGGGGCTGGTCATGGCTCACCAAGCTTTGATTGATCACGCTTCGCCGCTCCTCTTCGATCAATCCGGGATTTAAACCTTTGGTGAAGAACTGGTTCTCAATTTCCTGCGGTGGCAGCGGCTTGGCAAACCAATAGCCCTGGCCAAGTTCACAGCCCAATTGTTCCAGCCACCGCAATTGCTGTTGGGTTTCCACCCCCTCCGCCACCACATCCAAACCCAACTGATTACTGAGGGCCACGATCGTGCTGACCACCTGGAAATTGCGGTTTCCCTTTTCCATTTGCCCCACAAACGATCGGTCGATTTTTAAATAGTCAGCGGGCAAGCGGTGCAAGTAGCTTAAGGATGAGTACCCCGTCCCGAAATCATCAATGCTGATTTGAATGTGGTGACGTTTTAACTCCGTCAACAGCTCGATCGTCTGATTAATATCTTCAATTAACATACTCTCCGTAATTTCCAGCGTCAGATAATGAGGCTCCAAACCCACCTCATCCAACGTTTGCAAGATTTCTGAAACCATCGTTGGTTTTCGCAACTCCTGCGCCGAAAGATTCACACTCATCTTCAGGGGTGCAAACTCCGGGAAAGATCGCTGCCAGTGCAACAACTGTTGGCAAGCCTGGCGCAAAATCCACCGACTGAGCTGTTGAATCACGCCCGTTTCTTCCGCCACGGGAATGAATTCTGCCGGAGAAATCCAGCCCCGCGTTGCATGGTGCCAACGGGCCAAAGCCTCAAAGCCCACCAATCGGCCTTTGGCTAAATTAATCACCGGTTGATAGTAAACCCGAAATTCTTCTTGGGTTAGGGCCTTGCGCAAATCGGTTTCCAAGGTCAGACGATTGATCGCCTGGTGATGCATTTCTGCTCCAAAAATTTTGTAGGTGCTGCGCCCCGACGACTTGGCGCGGTACATCGCAATATCCGCATCCCGCAACAGATCCGATGGGTGATCGTAGTCGGCGCTGCCCAGCACAATGCCAATGCTGGCAGTAATCACAATTTCATAATCATCAATGGCGATCGGCTTTTCAAAGCTGCTGAGAATGCCCTCCGCCATGCGCACCGCCGCATCCAAGCTTTCCAAATCTTCTAAGAGAATGACAAACTCATCTCCCCCCACTCGGGCGAGAAAGTCGCTAAAGCGCAAATAGCTTTTGAGGTTTTGGGCCATTTGCACTAGCAGGCGATCGCCAATTAAGTGCCCCAAACTATCGTTAATCACCTTGAATTGATCTAGATCTAAAAACAGCACCGCATAGCGATAACTGCTGACCCGCTTTGAACGGTTAATAGCTAACTCCAAGCGTTCCGTTAAGAGCGATCGATTCGGCAAATTCGTCAACAAATCATGTAGGGCATTGTGCAGAATTTGGGCTTCGGCTCGCTTCAGGGCGCTAATATCCGTCACCGTGCCCACATAGCCCACCACCTGATCTTGGGCATCGTATTCCGCCACCACTTGCCCAAAAACCCAAGGATCTTCGTGACAATCACTGCGCAAGCGATATTCCAACTGAAAAGGCCGCTGTTCATTCACAAATCGCTGCCATTCGTCTTGGAATTTCACCTGATCATCCGGGTGAATATAATCTAGCCAACCCATCCCCATGGCCGCGCGGGTGGAGTAACCCGTAATCTGCGACCATCGTTGATTCACGTAAAGACATTGATGGTTGGCATCCGTGCGGAAAATTCCAACGGGCACTGCATTGGCCAGGTTGATGTAGCGCTGTTCGCTCTCCCGCAGCCGCACTTCCGTTTGTCGTCGTTCGTTTAGCTCCGTTTGCAATTGGTGATAGGCCTGGGCCTGTTGAAGGGCGATCGCCAATTGTGTTGAAAGCTGTTTTAAGAATTCCTGTTCTTCCGTGGGCCAATGCTCTGAACTTTGACAGTTAATGACGCTTAAAAATCCCCAGAGCTTTTCATTTTGCAAGATGGGCACGGCAAGCTGTTGACAGTGAGCTGTTCGTGGAAATTTTTCAGGACAATCGGTCATCAAATCCTGAAAATGCACCGTGGCATCATTGCCTTTTTCAAGCTGATAGGCTTGCAGTCTGACGCGGCTCAGATGAATTTGGTCACGATCTTTCAAGAGCGGAGCCATGGTCGGATCCTGGGCCGCGGCCACCACCGTGGCTACTTGGCTATTGTGATCCGCAATAGAGGATTGTAATTGCCAAATTGCAACCGCACGGCACTGGAAGAGCTGTTGCACTTCTTGAACCGTGGTTTCAACAATTTCGTTGAAATCAAAGGACGCGCAAATCTGAGTAGCAATAATTGATAAAACCCGATCGCGCTCGGCCTTTGCTTGGAGCGCTGCGGTGCGGGTTTGGACTTGCTGTTCAAGATCAATATAGGTTTGTTTAATTCGCAACATTGACTGCACGCGCGCTCGCAGTTCAATGCCATTAATGGGCTTAGTAATGAAGTCATCGGCCCCAGCCGCCATACAGCGGGCCAGGTCTTTTTTTTCCGTTAGCGCCGTAACAATGACGATCGGAACCGTGTGCCAATCGGGCATGGCTTTGATGCGAGCGCAAACCTCAATCCCATCCAGCCCGGGCATCATCACATCCAACAGGATCACATCCGGTTGGAAGAGGTCTAGGGACTCAAGGGCATCAATGCCGTTGGAAACGTAGTGTAACTGGTAAGGGCGATCGCTCAGTAACGATTCAATGACATCGAAATTATCCGGCTCATCGTCAACTACCAGAACTGAACTGTAAGCCATGACTGCGTAATCATAAATGAGGGAAAGACAACGGAAGCAGAGATTTCCCCTATCTTAACCTGTTTCCCATATTGTCCCTGTGATCTCGTGCCTGCCATGGAAAGTTAACTGTCCAGTCATGAACAAGCACCAACCCTAAACCATGGCCATTTGCGGTTGAACTGCGAGGGGTAATTTTGCCGTCACCGTGGTTTCTTGATCCACAACACTTTGGATCAGGAGCGAGCCACCATAACGATCGATCAATTTTTGAACGATCGCCAACCCCAGCCCAAGTCCCTGTTGTTCATAACTGCGGCGCTCAAATTGAATAAATGCTCCAATTTGGGCAATTTGCAGCTCGGTCATGCCGCGCCCTTGATTCGTAATGGACAAGTACAACCAAGAATCCATCGACTCCGTTTTAATCGTAATCGGCGTACCTGCCTGGGAAAACTTGATAGCGTTGTCCAGCAATTCTTCAACAATGGTTTGTAAATGCTTGATCGACATAGACAGTTGCGCAGTAGCCAAATCCAAAACCAAATCAGCCGATCGCTTGACCGAGTTAGTCTGAGATGCTGAAGCGTTGGCAATCCATTCCGCACTGTCAATGGTTTCCAGCGCAATCTCGGAAGTTGTCGATGCGACATTGGCCGCCATGCTTGAATTACTGACCAATTTCAGACTACTGTCACGGACGAGTTGAATATAGTTAAGGTAGCGGCGACTAACCCGCTCTAGGCGCATGGTTGAGGTTTTAGCCAGTTGCAATAGCTCTGCGATTTCCTCATGATCCATGTCCTCATGTTCCTCAATGAGGATGCCCAGAACACCAAAAATTCCATTTAAAGGAGTATTTAATTCGTGAGGCAAACTCATCGATAAACTGCCTCGCAACTCATCAAGACTACCCTGAAGAATATCGATCGTTCTTTCTTGTAATTGGGATAGTTCTTGGATGCTTTGATACTGCTGCCGAATGCGCAGCATCGATTGCACTCGTGCCCTCAGTTCTGTGCTGTTAACCGGCTTGCTGATAAAGTCATCGGCTCCTGCTTGGATGCAACGGGCCAGATCTTCTTTGTCGCTGAGAGCAGTGACCATGATAATTGGCACTGATTTCCATTCGGGCATCGCCTTAATTTTTTGGCAGGTGGTGATCCCATCTAGCTCGGGCATCATCACATCCAACAAAATCACATCAGGTTGGAAAACATGTAGAGATTTCAGCGCCTCTAGACCATTCCAGGCATAGTGGAGTTGATAATCCCGATCGCTCAAAAAAGCTTCAATAACATCAAAGTTATCCGGCTCATCATCAACAACTAAGATGGAAGGAATGGTCATCATTTGTCTCCTGCTATTCTGTGCTGTTCCAAGAGATTTCAGCGTCATGCCTCGCTATTTAGCAGCTAATAGCTCTTGGATCTTGACTGCTAATTGCTTGAGCTTGATTGGCTTTGTGAAGTAGTCATTTGCACCCGCACTGAGACAGCGTTCTCGATCGCCTGGCATCGCCAACGCTGTGAGAGCAATTATCATTGTACTCGCCAGCTCTGGGGTTTGTCTAATTTGCTGCATTGCCGTTAAGCCATCCAGATTGGGCATTTGAATATCCATGAGGATGAGATCGGGGTGATGCAGTTTTGCCATCTCGATCGCTTGCACACCATCCTTTGCTAGCAGAATTTGGTAGTTCTTAGCCTTTAAGTAACTGGAAATGGTATTAACATTGGCTTCATTATCCTCCACCAGCAAGATCACAGGTGGGCGGGGTTGATCCATCGCAATTGTGGTTGGGGAGGTCTCCAGTTGGGGCACAGGAACAGTGACTGGCGCGTTTGCCAATTTCATCACCGGAAAACAAACTTCAAAGCAACTCCCAACCCCAACTTCACTGGTCACAGACACCAGCCCTTGATGCATTTCCACCATGCGCTTGACTAGCGATAATCCCAGCCCCGTTCCAGCATATTGACGACTGAGCGAGCTATCAATCTGGATAAAAGGTTTAAAGAGTTTTTCAAGATCAACAGCAGAAATTCCAATTCCTGTATCCGTCACCTTGAAGGAAATAAACGATGGGGAGCGCTTGGTGTTTTGAGCGTGCGCATCTTGAATTTCTGTAGACTGAGAATCAGAATTCGTAAAGTGCTTTAAGGTGTTAGTGGGTCGTTCAAAAATCTGCGAAACCGTTAAGGTCACTTGCCCTCCATCGGCAGTGAACTTAATGGCATTGCTCAACAAATTAATTAACACTTGACGCACTCGGCGCTCATCCACAAAAATATCCGGGAGGTTGGGCTGAATAGTCACCCCCAGCTTAATTTGTTTTTTCAGCGCTTGTTGCTTAACAAAGGTAATGGTTGCTTGACAGAGTTGATTGATTTGCGTAGGTGCTCGATTCAGAAGAATTTGACCTGATTCAATTTTGGCCAAATCTAGAATGTCGTTAATTAGTTCCAGCAAATGCGTGCCACTGCGCTCGATTGTTTTCAGAGCTTGCCCTTGGCGGTTATTAATTTCTCCATAAATTCCATCTTGAATAACTTCAGCCATGCCCAAAATTGCATTCAAAGGGGTGCGCAACTCATGGCTCATATTGGCTAAAAATTCATCCTTGAGCTTTGTGGCCCTGGCTAGTTGTAAATTGCTTTCTTGCAGTTGGGCATAGAGTTCCGATTGCTGAATAGCGATCGAGCATTGTTCAGCCAGCCGTTGCATAAATTCCACTTCCCCGGTACACCAATACCGTTGGGAACTACACTGATGGGCAATTAACAGCCCCCACAGTTGATTAGATTTTTGCTCAATAATTGGCACGGCAAGCTTAGCTCGAATTTGCAGGGTTTGCATGAAACTAGACAGGCAGTTAGCCAAATGCTCATGATCCCGGTCGGTAATGGTGCAAACATAACCATTCATATATTTCTGATGGCAGCTATCCGGGAAAACCTCTGCACTAAATTCCATGCCCAAGAGGCTAGGGCAATGGTCAATCCGAGATTCAGCCACAATTTTGCCGCTACTTTGTTCATAGACTTTGTAAATCACGACTCGATCAGCAAATAGAATTTGTCGAGCCTCTTCCGCCGTATTGAACAAAACAGATTCCAATTCCAAGGATTGGCGAATTCGTCGGATTACGGAACTGAGCACTTTTTCCTTTTCAAATAGCCGCCGAAACTGCTCCTCACTGCTTTTGAGCGCTGTTGTTCGCTCCAGCACTTTCGCTTCCAAATCTTGGTTGAGTTGTTGCAGTGCTGCTTCCGATTTTTTCTGATTGGTAATATCCGTGATCGTGGTGATGTAGCCCACCACTTCTTCATGGTCGGAATATTCGGGCACGGATTGGGCCAACACCCAACAAACACCAGCCTGATAACGCTGAATTCGGTATTCCAGCGAAAAGGGCTGTTTTTGTTTGCGGTAATGACGCATTTCTTCAATCACCCAGGCGCGATCGTCCGGATGGATTGAGCGTTCCCAGCCAATTTGATGAATAACCCTCGCCGCCAGTCCCAAAATATCGCAGAATCGTTGGTTAATATAAAGGCTTTTACCCTTTAGATTAGTTCGAATAATTCCTACGGGAATCGCTTTGGCTAAGCTGACATAGCGACGCTCACTCGCTCGTAATTTTTCTTCGGTTTGTCGTCGTTCATGGAGTTCCGTTTGCAGTTGTTCATAGGCCGTTGCCTGCTGAATAGCAATCTCCAAATGCATGGCTAAATGCTGCACCAGTTGAATATCTTCCGATCGCCAATAGCGTGGATGATTACTTTCCACAACGGCCAGCAGTCCCCAAAAATTTTCTTGCTGAAACAGGGGGATCAAAATCTTGGCACGCACTTGCAACCGCTCAAGCAATTGACGATGACAAGGGGTCATTTGTGCAGCATAGATATCATTCACAACGCGCACATGGCCTTGCTTAGTCAGGGGGCTGAGTCCTTCCATGAAGCAGCAGTCTTTCACAGAGTTGGTGGGCACAGCCAAACTGGGATCTAGCAAAGCCACCGCCGCAATCACCATCGTTTGATCGGCTTGGAATTGCCAAATTTCGGCTCGATCGGACTGAACCAAGTTTCGCAGTTCTTGAACTGTAGAATTTAGAATTTCCGATAAATTTAAAGACGATCGAATCTGGGAAGCCACATTGGCAATTAGTCGATCGCGCTCCGCCTGTCGTTGCAAAGAAGCTGTGCGATCAATAATTTGTTGTTCCAACTCAGAAGTTCGCTGCTCCAAAAGCGCCAATTTTTCTGCTTCCAATTGAGAAATCTTATGCTCTAGGCTAATACCCCATTGGTATAGCTCTGAGGAATTCAGCAGTTTCAAAATGCTTCGTTGAGTCACCAAACCCAACAGCGATCCATCATCACGCACCACCACCACCTGTTGAATATCCTGGCGGGTCATGAATTGTTGCGTCAGCAACAACGAATCCTGAAGCCGAACTGGCTTTTCGATCGCCTGCATGACATCCTCAGCAATTACGCGCTCCGCCGACAAACCAAGGGTCTGAAACTGAACCAAATCCGACTCAGTAATCATCCCCACTGGTTTGGGAATCGGTGGATAGTCAGCCGCCAAGATATCCGGCTCCTGGAGCTGCACCAGCACCACACAATCCGTATCCTGTTCCGCCATCAAACGAGTGATCTGAGCGACGCTGGCCCTAGTGGTCTCGCAGGCTACTTCAGTCACCAAAGCATCCGCAACAGAGCGCGATCGCAACCAGTCCACAGGGTTGGTAATTCGCCGCAATCCTTCATCATTCAATAACCCAATGAGCTGCCCTTGATCATCCACTAAAGGCAGATATTCCAGACCAAACTGATCCATTAAATTAATAGCAACCAGCGCATTTTTAAATTCTGATTGCCTTAAAACGCAAGGAATAGGCGACATCACTTCGCCCACTTTGACCTGATGAAGATTCACCCCTTTGGCCAGCAGCCGAACTACCGTTCGATCGCTCAAAATTCCACAGAGCTGACCCCGATCGACCACCACCACACAGTGAACCTCCGCAACCGGCAAATCAGCCACGGCCGCCTCAGAAGTCAACTCGGAATTCAACTCAGAATTTAACGGCGAATGACTAGCCTCCAACCGATCGCCCCCCAAGCCACTAGACTCGCGATCGCCCAAGGACAAATTCGGTTCAGCAATGGCTTGAATTTGATCGCTCGCTGTCACTGCGGCAGACCCATTGAGCAAGGAGCCTGAAACATGCGTTGCCAAGATATCATCCGCTGGACAACTATTCTTTGAATGGGTAGAGTTGGCAGTTAGTTCTTGATGAGAAAATTCGAGATGGATAATAGGGCGATGATGATCATGATCTTGTGCATTCAGAGAGCAGGATCGGCAATTTTGATACATTTGCCCAACGGCATCCCAAAGGCTCGTGTCCAATTCAACCTGGATTGGATGTCGCATAATGGCTTGATCCGCTTCTGCGTCCACGAGCAAGTTAGTAGCCATAGTCTTAGCGATAAGCCCTAAATCCCAGAAATGCCGAGATTATCTTATTATCCTTTTAAACAAAAATTAGCAAACTTTGATAGCCGTCCTTGCCACAAAAATTAGCAATTACTTTCCTGTTAAATTACATTAATATTTTCGATCAGAACCAAAGGGTATTTTAGGGAACTGAAACCCGAAATCGAGAAATTTATAGTGCAGATCAGAAAATTGACGAAAATCTTAAACCCAATTGAGTTTCAAGACGCATTTTATACATTCAAGAACTTTGGTTTTCATTACTCAACCATCAATTCACTAGGGGCGAAATCGCTCAAACATCGATAGGCTCAGCTAGGGCGCTCAAGCTTAATTGACCCCGCTGAAATCCCTGAAAATACTGAGCATTTTCGGTCAGATGACTCGATCATCCTCCAGACCAGCCGATCGAGTCGGCAAACCCAGTGCCCGGGTCAAACCAGCAACGCCAGGAGACGAACCAGGCAGGTTCACAAAACCGGCTCCTGACGAGGATCGCCCGATCGAACCCAGTTCCTTTCCCAAACGGACAAGATTCCGATCGTCCCTTACCTTTAATATGCCCAACCGGAGTCCCAGAAATCGCCTAGGGGACAACTCCCAGGAGACGATGATTAAGCTTAACCGTGGGGGGTGCTGAGTCGGATCAAACGGGATAGCATCAACCCATGGTCTTGCCGAACTACTTCGGTTGTTGGTCTAGGGCCAGAATCCCCACTCCTTTAGGATGGGGAAGATGTCAACCGACTCGGACTCATGCAGAATTCGGCGATCGCCCTGCCCGTGATGGGTTGCGGCACTTGGGCTTGGGGCAACCGGCTGCTCTGGGGTTATGACGAAACCATGGACAGCGAGTTGCAGCAGGTGTTTAACCACTGCGTGGCGGCCGGCGTGACGCTGTTTGACACGGGCGATTCCTACGGCACGGGACGGCTGAACGGCCGCAGTGAGCAACTTTTGGGGCAGTTTGCCCGGGACTATCAGGGCCCTCAGGGCGATCGCCTCTGTTTGGCCACCAAACTCGCGGCCTATCCTTGGCGACTGACCCGGGGATCCATGGTCAGGGCCTGTGCAGCTTCAGCCCAGCGCCTGGGGCGAGTGGACTTGGCCCAACTACACTGGTCAACGGCCAACTATGCTCCCTGGCAAGAATGGGCCCTGCTGGATGGGCTGTGCGACCTTTATGAACAAGGACTGGTGCGCGGCGTGGGCCTCTCGAACTTTGGCCCCCAGCGGTTACGACAGGTTCACCGCCGATTCCAAGAACGCGGCATCCCGATCGCCACGTTGCAAGTGCAATATTCCTTGCTGTCCACCTACCCGGTCACGGAGTTGGGACTGAAGGACACCTGCGATGAACTGGGCATCAAACTGATTGCCTACAGCCCTCTAGGGTTGGGTTTGCTCACGGGTAAATACAACCCCCAAACGACCCTCCCCAAGGGAATTCGCGGGGTGCTGTTTCGGCAACTATTACCGGGACTGCAACCCTTGCTCGATTGCCTGGGAGCGATCGCCCAAGCAAGGGCCAAAACTATCACCCAAGTGGCGCTGAACTGGTGCATCGCTAAGGGCGCTATGCCAATTCCTGGGGCCAAATCCCTGATTCAGGCCAAGGAAAACACAGGGGCGATCGGCTGGTTGCTGGATGCGGGCGAAGTGGCCGAACTCGATCGGGTGGCGGCGGGCCTCGATCGGGTGATGGTGCAAAACATTTTCCAGTCGCGATAGTGGTTGCCGCTCGATCCTCACCAGCTATTGCCCGGTCATTAGCTCACTCCACGTTTGAAGAAAACTGAACTCTAACGCCACTCATTCCAACGCATCTGGATCAACGCCCAATTCCCGTAACTTATCCGCAAGTGGCTGACGCTTGGCTTACCTCGCTGGCCACCGCTCCTGATCAGACATAGGCATCCTCCGCAAATGCTGCTCACTCCCAGTCTAGCCGCTGCCATTTCCCGCCCGATACACTAGACAGCAACTACCCTGCTCGATCGCCCCATGCCGCCCTTGCCCTTTGATGTCGATCGCCTGATCACCCTTTGCCAAGCGCACCATGTTTGCAAAATTGGTCTGTTTGGTTCCATGGCCCGAGGCGAAGCCACCGAAAACAGCGACATCGACTTAGTGGTGACATTCGATCGCCCCACTAGCCTGTTAGCTTGCATTGCCCTCGAACAAGCACTCACCGTCGCCCTCGATCGCCCAGTTGATCTCCTCACCGAAGGCGCAATTTCTCCCTATTTGCGAAATGATATTCTGAGCAAATTAAAGATTATTTACGACGCAAATCAAGATTCTCAAAAATTAGACTTTGTAAATCATGAAAAAATTCAATGACTCGATTTACTTGCAACATATTCTCGATGCTATTCAGAAAATAAGTCTCTATTTGCAAGGAATTGACAAAGACAAGTTTTTAAAAATTCACTGATTCAAGATGGTGTAATTCGTCAGCTAGAGATCATTGGCGAAGCAACTAAGCAGATTTCATCGGAATTACGGGATCAACAATCGTCAATTCCTTGGAGTCAAATGGCAGGCATGAGAGATAAGTTGATTCATCACTATTTTGGTGTTGATCTTGAAACAGTCTGGCTCACAGCTACTCAAGACATTCCTGAACTCAGAATTCCTATTCAGTCATTGATCGACCAACTGACCTAAAATATACAATTGGTTCGATCGCCCCAGCCTCCGAATCAGTCACCGGATCAGACGACCAGGCGATCGCAGGCGAAACAGACATAGGCATCCTCCGCAAATGCTGCTCACTCCCAGTCTAGCCACGGCGATCACTGTGATTGGTTGCAAGGCGTGGTGGCGCGATCGCGGAGGTGTTCAGTCACCATGTCGATCACTTCCACTTGGTTGATGTCTGATCGCCCTTGATAGATCAATCGCACCTCCGTGCTCGCCCGCATCGCTTTGGGATGGTCGTTCATTACTGTCGATAGCTCAGTTGGGTGGCGGTGGTGCTGGTTTGTCAAATCACCACCTCTCGATCGCGATCGCACCCCATCATCACGTAGCGCCAGCCTCTCCGCCGCCAAACATTCACCACCGCCCAGCCCCCGATCGAGCAGCCAAAGCCAGACCGAAATTAAATTGACCGGAGACGGTGCGATCGGCCTTGGCTCTGATAGAATGATTGCCCGGGTTGCCAAAAACCCAACCACCAGCCTTCGCGGGCGTAGTTTAGTGGTAAAACTACAGTCTTCCAAACTGTCGTTGCGGGTTCGATTCCCGCCGCCCGCTTTGATTCTGAGCTTAGTTTTTTGAGCTAACTAGTCTTTTGAGCTGAATGATCCTGATGGATGTTGTTGTGCCAAAACGGCTGAACGATCGGTTCGTGCCATGAAGCTTCTGTGCATCAGCAATGGCCATGGTGAAGACGCGATCGCGGTGCAAATTCTGCAAGCCTTTGCACAGTTGCCCACCCAGCCCGATCGATTCGCTTTGCCACTGGTGGGAGAAGGAAACGCCTACCGACGCGCCGGAATCCCGATTATTGGCGAAGTGAAAACCCTGCCGTCGGGCGGTTTTGTTTATATGGATGCGGGCCAACTGCTGCGGGACATGCGCGGGGGGCTGGTGGGCCTGACTTGGCAACAGTGGCGATCGGTGCGGCAGTGGGTGCAAACCCACCGGGCAACCAGCAAAGAACCGCTGTTGGTGTTGGCGGTGGGTGACATTGTGCCCCTGTTGTTTGCTTGGACCAGCGGTGCGCCCTATGGCTTTGTGGGCACGGCCAAATCGGAATATTACCTGCGGGATAGTCAAGGACAGTTTTTGGGGGCCCGGCGTTGGGAGGGCTGGTCGGGTTCGGTTTATCTGCCCTGGGAACGGTGGTTGATGGGGCGATCGCGCTGTCGGGGTTTGTTCCCGCGCGACACACTGACGGCTCAGATTTTGCGGCGCTGGCTGCCCGATCGCACCTTTGACTGTGGCAATCCAATGATGGACGGCTTCACGGGGGATTTGCCCGATTGCGCTCGGCCGGAGCCGGGGTCACCCTTGCGCGTGTTGCTGTTGCCGGGGTCACGTTTTCCAGAGGTACTGGACAATTGGCGACGCATGTTGACGGCGTTGCAAGCCTGGCCCGATTTGGCCCAACGGGTGGTGATGTTGCAGGCGGCGATCGCCCCTGGAATAGATCGTGCACCGCTTCGGCAGGCCCTTCAGCAGGCCGGCTGGCGATCGAGCACCGGGGAACAATGGCATTGCGGGTTGGCCCAGTTGGAGCTGGCTAGCGATCGGTTTTGGGATTGGGCCAAGGCGGCTCACTTTGCGATCGCCACGGCTGGCACTGCCACGGAACAGGTGGTGGGCTTGGGCAAGCCGGCCATTACGCTGTCGGGCAACGGGCCCCAATTCACCCCCGCTTTTGCGGAAGCCCAAACCCGCCTGTTGGGCCCCTCTGTCACTTGGATTCAGGAGCCAACGGAACTGCCGGGGGCGATCGAGAACTTACTTCGAGATTCAACCCAATGGCAGGTCAAAATCGACAATGGCCGGCAACGGTTGGGCCCGCCCGGAGCTGCTCGCCGCATTGCCGAGCAATTGTTGAATTTGGCATTGAATCGGGCGGGCGATCGCTAGTGGTGCGATCGAGCCGCGAATCCAAATCATTTTGTTACAATTTGCATCAGTCTGATCATTGCGTATTTGGCTCAACCGATCGCTGCTTTCTGTCCCCGCAAAACTACCGCTCGATCGCCCCTATGACTGCTGTGCTCGCCCCTCAACCATTGCATCGGGCTGCCACCACAGCCCCGGTCAAGACTCCTGAACGAACCGATCAAACCGTACGCAAAACCTATCCAAACTATAAAGTAATTGTCTTGAATGACGACGTGAACACTTTCAATCACGTCGCCAATTGCTTGTCGAAATATATTCCAAATATGACAACCGATCGGGCTTGGAAATTAACCTATCAAATTCATAACGAAGGACAAGCCATTGTTTGGGTTGGCCCCCAAGAACAAGCAGAACTCTATCATCAACAACTGAGCCGCGAAGGACTAACCATGGCTCCCCTAGAAAGCGCCTAAATTCAGCGCCCAACGTCATGGCAAAATCCAAAAAACAACCCACCGCCGCCATTCCTGCCCCCCAAGCCAATTCCCGATCGCCCGAGCCAGACCAGTCCCCAAAAAACGCCAAAAAAGCCAAAGCCGCCCCCACTTCAGGGCGGCTGGTTTGGAACCATTCCACTCATTTGGATGGGCTAATTCCGATTTTGGAAAAGCTAACCCAAGTGACGGGCATCAGCACCATCACGCCGGCCGTGCTCTCCCATGGTCGCAGCAACAGCCCCCAATTACAGCTCAAAGTTTCCGTACCGATCCGAGGCGGCTACAAGTTAATTGCACGCAAGGGCAAAACAATTCAAGAAGTCTTTGTGATCACGGATCTCAGTGCCGAAGAACTGAAGCAGGCGATCGAGCAAATTGTTACCCGTTAATACCCGTTCATGCTGGTTAATCATGAATTAATTGCGCGATCAACCCACAATTGATCACGCGACAATTTGGGTTTGGGGGTTTTAGGCTTCCGAGAGGGTGGGAGGCAAAGATCCTAGGGCGATCGGGGGTGCGTCAACCGCCGGAGCCACTGTCCGCACCTGTGCCATCAAACTCGCCATCTCCAGGGCGCTCATGGCATAGTTCCAACCCAAGTTGCTCTTAATGCCTGCCCGCTCCAAAGCCTGTTGCATCGTGTCCGTGGTGACAATGCCAAACACAACCGGCACACCGGTTTGGAAGCTGGCAGCAGCAATTCCCTTAGAAACTTCTGCGCAAACGTAATCAAAATGCGGCGTTTGGCCGCGAATCACTGCGCCCAGGCAAATCACGGCATCGTAACGCTGACTGAGGGCCAATTGGCGGGCAACGGTGGGGATTTCAAAGCTACCGGGAACCCAAACATAGTCCACCTGGCGGCCTTGGGGGTCAATATCCACCCCATGGCGCTTGAGGCAATCTTGGCAACCGGCCAGTAATTTGCTGGTGATCAGGTCGTTAAAGCGGCCAATAACGATGGCAAATCGTTGTGATCCAGCGCGATCGAAACTTCCTTCAAAAACAGCCATGTTGCACTCAAAACTGGACTCAATTGGCCAAGAAACTCAATTCGCCAAGAAATTTGGCCAAAATAAATTAGGGGCAAGCGATCGCCCCCATCAACCTTGCTTTTAACCTTGCACAGCGGCTCAGGGCTACTGTTTGAATGGCTATTGGTATTGGTTTGACTTGTGGTAGCGGCTGCGATCGAACCCTAAGCCACAAAGAAGTTCAAAACGGCTACCGCAATCACCAACAGGAACCAAACACCGGAACCCAGGTACAGCAGGGGCTTGGAACGATCCCAGCTTTGGGGCAGTGCATAGGCCACTGGCACACCCACAACCAAGACCAACGACAACGCAACCAGCGCAAAAAGAACGAGTTGAAAGGCGATCGTCATAGGATTTTTCCGTATTTTCCAACACAGCGCGCTCAGGCCATGCCACCGAGCGAGCGCCCGAACGGAGATATTCTATCAAACGGATGCGTTCAGGCTCGATGGGGATTGGGCGATCGGGTCAACTTCGCCAGCCCACGGCCGACCCACAGACAACCCCAGCCGCTTCATGGGAGTCGAGATGGATTTTTGTAAACTTTCTTAAATCTCCCGAGTCGCCAACCGTAGGATAATTGAATCGATTTTTCGCAATGATGGGTGGCAACATCTGGCTTAGAAACCAGCTTGGCCCAGCCACTCGGCCCATGATCAGACCCTGATCAGAGCATCAACGAGTCATTCATGATCCAGAGCGTCTCAGATCATCAATGACTCAAAAACGACTCAAAACCGATTTCAAGACCTAAAGGGACTGGGAAGACTATGGAAGCACTGACGGATGCGATCGGCGGCATTAACTGGTTGGTGGTGGGGCAACTGACCACGTTGGCACTTCTAGTGATTGCCGGCCCGGTGATTGTGTTTATTCTGGCCTTCCGGGGCGGCAACCTGTAGAAGCTTGCCAGTGGGGATGGTCTATCCCCTCAGCTTTTTGTTGCAAAACTTGTTGCAAAAAAAAATATTGGTAGAGATGACGGAGCGGGAGCCAGTGAATGATGGCTCCCGCTTTTTATTTGGTGATTAGCTAGCTCAACCAGCGAGTAGGGCGATCAATGCTCACTACCTTCTCGCTGAGGGGACATCCATCCTTGAACATGCTCAAACTCACGCTCAAAGTCATGATTACCCTCTTCCCAAGGGCGATCGGCTTCGTTGAGGATTTTTTGCGCAGATTTTAGCCTTGTGATATCCGTACGAATATTGTACATTAATCGAAGTCGCCAATTGAAGTCACCAATCAAGGTCGCCTCCAGAGCGAACGCTATTCACCAAGCTGTCGTTACAAACTCGTCCCTCAGTGACCGTTCTCGCGGGGCTGCCTGTGGGGATGTCTGTGGGGCAATCTCTGGAGCTGCCTTTGGGGATGACTGAGGATTGCTAGCAGTCTTTTTCGGCAAGTCGCAAGCAAGAAGCACTCACGATCATGCGTAAAACCCTTGACTTTGACACGGTGCGCGTCTATTTGCAGGAAATTGGGCGAATTCCCCTCCTCACCACGGAACAGGAGCGAGAACTGGGTGCGGCCATTCGGGCTTGGCAATCCCTGCGCGATCGAGATCAGCCCCAGTCTGCGCGGGCCAAGGCGATCGCCCGGCGAGGGCGGCAGGCCAAGGCACGGCTGGTGGCGGCGAATTTGCGGCTGGTGGTGTCTATTGCCAAGCACTACACCGGTCGGGGCCTGGATTTGCTGGATCTGATTCAGGAGGGCAGCTTGGGGCTGGATCGCGCCGCTGAAAAATTTGATGAGCGCTTGGGCTACAAGTTCAGCACCTATGCCACTTGGTGGATTCGGCAGGCGGTGGCGCGGGCCTTGGCCAACCAAAGCCGGACGATTCGGCTACCGATTCAGGTGAACGATCGCCTGCGCAAGGTGCGGAAGGTGACGGCTCAACTGTCGGGGCAGTTGGGCCACCCGCCCACCACGGCACAGGTGGCGGCGGCGATGGAGCTGACGGTTACGGAATTGCAGACGTTGTTAGCCTATGGTCGGCCGCCCAAGAGTTTGGATGCGCCGCTGACGAATCATTGCGATTCTGACCATGCGATCGACCTGATTCCCGATGCCAGTGTGAATCTGGATCATGTGTTGGATGCGGTGGACGATCGCGCCGCTTTGGTGACCCTGCTGGGCCTGTTGGATCAACGGGAGCGACTGGTGGTGATGCGGCGGTTTGGCTTAATTCAAGGGGATGCCCGATTGGCGGCGATCGGGGCAGATTTGAACCTCACCCGGGAACGGATTCGCCAAATTGAACGGACTGCCCTTTCCAAGATGCGAGCTGCCGCCGCCACGATGCTGCCCTAGGGGATACGCGGGATCTGGTGTTGGATAGGCCGTCGATTTAGTCGATTCAGTAGCAAGGGCTGGATTTACCAGTCGATCGATTCGCTGGATTGGTTTGATTTGCTGGATTGGATCGATCGACTAGGGGCGAAAGCGATTGCGGCAGGCCCGCGCCAGTTGCGTCAAGTTGCCCGCCGCTTCGCCCTTGGGTCGCAGGTAATCCTGAAGCCAACGACAACTGCGATCGAGCAAGTTTTCCAAGTCCAAATCGCGAATCACCAACTGCTGATCAAACCCTCCCGATACCAACAGCTTGCCATCGGGGCTGAACCGCACGCCGCCCACGCCGGATTTGTGCTCCCGAAAAACCTTGATCATCTTGCCATCCAGACTCCAAAGGGTCACGGAACCATCCCAACTGGCGGCGGCCAAAAACTGACCATTGGGGCTAAACCGCACGCTGTTGACCGCATCCCCATGGCCCAACACTTGCAGCAGGGAACCGTTGGCACTCCACAGGCGGACGGTGCTATCGTCTCCAGCGGAAGCGATGTAACGCCCATCGGGACTGAAGGTGACATCATTCACAAAGCTGCTGTGGCCCGCGAGGGTGCGGATGGGTTCCCCTTGCAACGTCCAAAGCCGAATCAGGGCATCATCTCCACCCGTGGCCAGGATGCGACCATCGGGACTGAAGGTGATGCTGTTGAGTCGTTTGGCGCGATCGTCGCTGGAGGTGAGCTTGAAGGCGGCCACCTGTTTGCCGTCCGGTTGCCACAGGTAACCGCGACCACTGCGATAGGTGGCGGCGATCAGTTTGCCATCGGGACTGAAGGCCACGCTGGAAATATTGTTGGATTCGATCGGGTTGTTCCGCAGCACCAGTTCATCGGCAAAGACCCGTTGCAGTTGGCCCGATCGCGACCAAAGCCGCACCCGCCCATCGTTGCTGCCCACCAAAACCCAACGGCTGTCGGGGCTGAAGGCGGCCACTCGCACCCCACCGCCGGGATCCTGGAAGTGGGTGGGGCGGTAGGTGTTGCGATCCCACAGTTTCACCTGTTGATCACGGCTGGCGGACAGGATGGTTTGCCCATCGCGGCTGATGTCTACGCCATAGATGCGATCGGTGTGGGCCGTGATTTGAGTGATCGATTCCGGCTGCAAACGCCAAAACCGAACGGTGCGATCGTAGCTGCTGGTGACCAGGGTAGACCCATCGGGACTGAAGGCCACGCTGGTGACCCGATCGGTGTGGCCAGCAAAGTTTTGTTCTAGGTTGCCCCAAAACGTCCAGTATTTAATGGTTTTGTCTTCACTGGTGGAAGCCAGATAGCGCCCATCGGGACTGAAGGCCACGCTTAAGACACCATCCCGGTGTCCCGATAACATGCGCACGGGTTTGCCCGATCGGGTCCAAATGCGGATGGTTTTGTCCAGGCTGGCGGAGGCGAGGAATTGACCATCGGGGCTGAAGGTCACATTCATGACGCTGTTGCCATGGCCGCGAAGGGTGGCGAGTTCTTGGCCGTCCAGGTTCCAAAGCTTGATGGTGCGATCGTCACTGGCCGTGGCGATCAGTTGCCCATCGGGGCTGAAGCTGGCCCATTGCACGGGGCCGCCGTGGGTGGTCAGTTGGCGCACCACTTGACCCTGAAGGTTCCACAGACGCACGGTGCGATCGTCGCTGGCCGTGGCGATCAGTTGCCCATCGGGACTGAAGGCGGCGCTGTTGATGCGGGCCGGATGTTCACCCAATTCCCGCACCAATTTGCCCGCCCTGTTCCACAGTCGCAATTTGCCAGCGGTTCCCCGCTTGCCGGTGCTGGTGGCCAAAAATTCCCCATCGGGACTGAACACCACGTTGGTCACGGCCCCTTCATGGTTCAGCACGATCGGTCGCCCTTGGTTGTCCGCCAGGGGTTCTCCGCTGCGCTGCCACAACCGTACGGTGCGATCGCTGCTGGCCGTGGCCAGAAATTGCCCATCGGGACTGAAACTCACGTCCCAAACTATTTCCACATGGCCCAAGCGCCCTTCAATGCGGTTCACCTCCCGCACATGCTTGAGGGCCTGCTGCAAACTGGCTCCCACCTTCAGCTCCGTGGCCAAGCGGGCGTTGGGTTTGGCCCACAGCAGCCATTGACGTTGGCTCCGTTGCTGCCAGGCCTGAAGACCCGAGAGCAGGGCCTCAAAGGGCTGGTTGGAACCAATCAGGGCCTCCGAAACGGCGGTGCTGGCATCAATTTGGGCGCTGATTTCATCGGCCCCCAACAACACCGCAAAACTGGAGGACGACAAAAACAAAATTCCGAGCACTGCGCCAGCGGCATAGAGTTCCTGAATTCGTTTTTTGAGGATGGCGTTTAGTTGGGACTGGGTGAGACGATAGCGGGCCCGTTCGTCGGCTTGGCGTTGCTGGCGAATGAAGGTGACGAGGTAGTCATGCACCAGTTGATAAAAGTCGGCGGTGGACTCCCGGAACATGACCACCAAACCGGCTCCGGACAAAATGTTCAACACCAGTTCCAGTTGCCCATCGCTAGCTCCCAGTTCAACGGCTAGCTCGGTGCGGGTTTTGAGGGGGCGAGTGCCATTTTCGGCGGTGAGCAGGAATAACACTTCGCGAGCGATGTTTTCGCCTTCGGGGCCGCAGTCGCGAATGGTGTTTTCCAAGTAGCGCTCCACGAGCACTTCTTTGGAGCCATATTCCCGCTGGTATTCGGCTAGGGTGACGATGCGATCGGCCTGGAGTTGGGCCCCCACCACTTGCAGCTCGATCGGGTTGACTTCACCGGTTTCGCGGGCCAATTCGCCCACCAGGGCATCAATCAGGTCGGGTTCCAGGCCCAGGCGCGATCGCTCCGTGAGGCTTTGGATCGTGGCACGGGCATCGGCGGGCGAAAAGTCTCCCACGTAATAGCGAACCTGGCGGGCCAACACGTTGTCGTCAATGATTGACAAGTCCGTGGCCCGTTCCCACTCCAGCAGAAAGTGCAGGTAATCTTCCCGCATGGAGATGATGAGCTTGACGTAGGGCACATTCAAGCAATCGCGCAGAAACTCAAAGAAGGGCTGGCGATCGACCACCGTGGGCCAGTGGAAAAACAATTCCTCAAACTGGTCAAAGATCAGAATGATGGCGAAGTTTTGCTGGCTCAACTGCTGAAGCCGATCGAGCAGGGCCCGCAACCGCAGCCCTTGGCTGTTGACCGACAGATCCAAACTGGGCAGGGCAATATTTGCCTCGATCGCCAGGTCGTCCCAAGTGGTGAGGGTGCGATCGTTGTCGAGACCCTTTTGGTCAGCCGCTCGATCAAGGGCATTTTCCGTGGCTGCGATCCAGTCCGTATAAACCTCGATCGTCACCGGCAACACATCCCGATCACCCAAGGCCCGCCGATGCAACTCCGGCACCAAACCGGCTTTCAGCAACGAACTCTTGCCCGCCCCCGAATGACCATGCACCACCGTGAGCTTCAGATCGGCCCGGGCCAAGCGAGCGATCAAATTTTCCACATCTTTTTGGCGGCCAGAGGCGGCAATTTCCGGGGCCGCCACCGGCAACACCATGCCATCGTCCACCAGGGCCGCCGGTTGCGGTTGCAGTTGGCCCGCGCCAATAAACGCTAACCAACTGCATTGGTGTTCCACGCGCCGCAGTTCTTGCTTCGTTCGGAACGCATCCAGGTAGCGGGTTTGCTGGAAATAAACCTCCCGCAACCGCGACAACAACCGCACCGTCAACTGGGGTTGCTCGAAGTTCCAAACCGTGGCCCGGGCCCGCTCCAAATGGCTGATGGCTAAACCAGAGCGCCCCAAATGCCAATTGGCTTCCCCCAACAGAAACCAAGCTTGGCTTTGGCGCAACCGCACCGCCCGCAACAGATCGGGCCCCAGGGCTGTTGGGTCATGGGCACTGGCATGGGACAGATGGTTCAAGGCCCGCTCCGCCCACTCGCAGGCCTGTTCCCAACGGGTTTGCACCAGGGCCACTTCCGCCAAAAAGCAACAGTCCCGAGCCAACTCAGCCCGGTTCCCCGGATGATCCGGTGCGCCATGGAGCGCCGTTGCCACCTGGGCCAATTGCTCCAGCCCCAACCAGTCGTGGAGTTCTTGGAGCACTTCCCCCAATGACCCAATGAACTTGGCCGTGAGATCGGGGCGATCGAGCGCTGCGAAACAATCCGCACAGGCCTGGAGCGCTTCCCGAGCCAGTCGCCAGCGCTGGGCCCGGGCCGACTGGCTTTCCGGCAATTCCACGGGATTGCTGTTGCCCAGGGCTAAGCGTGCATGGCAAAACCCCACATAAAACCGCAACAGGCCTGAACGCACTTGGGCTTCGATCGGGGAAATGGGCAACCGGGGCAGGGCGATCGCCCCCTCTGTGTTCACAGCGGCCGGTGGCTCATTGGCGTTGTCGTTGGCGTTGGTATTGGCGGCCGCTGGGCGCAAGGCTTGGGCCAAGGTTTGCCAACTGTCCAACGCATTGCCAAACATCTTCAGCGCTAGCTCATAGTCCCCCCGGCCCATGGCCGTCCACCCTTCCAGGAACTCCACACTCGCCAGCAAATCCACATCCAACTGCACACCCCGTTTGGCCAAGTCCGCCCGCGCCGCCGCCAGCTCCTGCCGGTGGCGGGCCTCCGCCAAGGCCGGCGGCAGTTGATAGATTGAATAGCCCGCCGAAGCCGCAAAGGCCCGATCGAACGCCTGACTGGCCCGCTCCCGCAAAAAGTCAATCACCCCCTGCGTGTCCATCTCCAGCCGAACCGGCGTGGCGGCCCAGCTCTTGAGATCCGGAGCCACCCGCTTCAGCTTGTCCAGGCTTTCATCCGTCAGCCACAACACGATCGGGAACGGCAACTGCTTGAAGCGATCGCGCATCTGGTTCGCCAGCGCAAACACCGTATCCAGCGACTCCGCCATCTCCAGCCCCAGCACCATCACCGCCCGGGGCGGACAGGGATCCGAAATCGCCGCCACCAACGGATAGAGCGTTTTGATGGTGGGCGGAACCACCAGGCAAGTCACCCGATCGAACGGCTGCCCCTCTCCCGAGCGATCGGCCACCCAATCCAACACACTCTGACGCAAGCGCTCATAACTACAACGCACCAACACCAGAGAAAACTGACCCTCTGACAACACAATTGCCCGCTCTAAAGTTCGCAGGGCCCGCTCATTCGCTTGAGCAGTTTCTTGATCCATTACCAACTGCACTCCCTGCGGTTGCAAACCAGTCGCAAACGGCTTGACCTCCGACAATCGCTCCATAACCTCTGCACCCTTTCCATCTCTCCGCCAACAGCCCTTGCATCCCCCTTTCCCCCCTCAAACTCCGTCATAATTATTACCAGCATGGCAACAACAGAATCGGCAATCAATGCCACCAAGTCAGATCCTGCACTGGCCCTTCAGGTTTCCCGTAAATGCCTTACGGTCAAGCCCTTGGAGCGCCTGGAATCCAGTCCAATTTCCAGGCATAAATTGAAGACCAAAATCATTGCTAAATCCAAGTTCCCCTAAATAACTATTCCCGTTTTTATGGGACTTGAAATCACTGATCCCAAAAGAAAATTACAAGGAATCGGGCTGATGCGTTAATAATTTGCAACCTGTCTGCAACTGACCTGTAATTCATCACCGACAGCGTTAAGAGTCAGCCAGCACTAAAGCCAAAATCGGGTCAGAAGTCTATCCATCATCAAACCGAGTACGCAATTGAGTTATTCGATGGAATTGATTTAGAAATGTGTCAAAAATCTGCGAGTAGCGGAGTTGATTAAAAATCACGAAAACCTCTAAACGGATCCTGGCACAGATCATCGAAAAAACAGAAGCCTTGCGTATCAAAGCGAACATGATTTGACAAAAAAACAATTGAAAATGATAAAAACAGAACAAATCTATAAGTCATGGGCAGTCAGAAGTCACTGATCTACCGTTGCCAAATAGGCCAAGCGGCTTCATCATGGGTCTCAGCAATTGGGGGTGAAACCATCTATTTGAGAGGGAGTTGAACCATTCAAGGGGATTGCCCCCTACAGGCTATTGATCGCGGAAATCTTGCGATAAATCAAACTGATTGAAGCGATCAGAACCAGTGACCCAAAGTCCCAGAACCCCAACCAAACCACGCATCAGAGGGGGCAGATGGATTGATAGACGGGGAACCCAATCAGCACGTTCAGAGTCTGATTCAGTGTCTGATTTTGAAACGATCGGGACTGGCTAGAAGGGAAGAGCGTGACAATCTTTCGCAGGGAAAGAAGGCTGTGGAGAACGTGGCTGTGGAGAGTGTGGAGTTCGTAGTTGTCCCTTAAGCACACCAGCTCGATGATAATCGAACGGTTGTTCATGAAAAATTTAGGAACAGCTCAAGATTAGACGAAACTTTATCAAATTTTTAAACTTATTAATTGGGCATGATCCCAATCACGTCATTGCCATCAAAATATCAATTGGCATGAGTGATCGCGATCAATGCAAGGAGCAAAGTAATCCACGGGGGATGGTTGAGCGGCCATCCTAGACACGATCGCCCCTAAAATCGTGCAAATCTCCCAAAGGCCGATCGCTAACTCAGGCCATAGAACACGAGTTCACCGATGATTAACCGGCACAAGCGAGACTCAGGTTTTACGTTTTTGAGAAAATTTTAGAAGTCAAATTTGATACAAGTCCTGTCGCCGCCCCGGAGTCCATGAAGCGATTGAGGTCTGCGCCCAGGCCTCCGGGGCGATCGAGCCATGCTTCCTCGGCTCTGTTTCTCAGCTCTGTTTCTTGGCTCTGGTTCTCAGCCGCTAATTAACCCTGTTGCAGGTAGGCCCGGTAACCAAGGCGATCGAGCTGGGTTTGTTTGTCTTCCACCATTTGCCGCAAGCCGTCCCGATAGGCTTGCACCTTGGCCAGCAGCTCTGGGTCATGGGCCGCCAACATTTGCACCGCCAACAGGCCGGCGTTTTTGGCATTCCCGATCGCGACGGTGGCCACGGGAATTCCCCCCGGCATTTGCACGATCGAATACAGGGAATCTACGCCACTGAGTTGGCGGGTGCTCACGGGCACGCCAATCACCGGTAACACCGTCAGGGCGGCAACCATGCCGGGTAAGTGAGCTGCGCCGCCTGCGCCTGCGATAATCACTTTCAAGCCCCGATCAACGGCAGTTTTGGCATAATTCACCATCCGATCGGGTGTGCGGTGGGCAGAAACGATCGCCACTTCGGTGGGAATGCCAAATTCTTCGCAAACGGCGATCGCGGCTTCCATGGTGGGCAGGTCGGAATCGCTGCCCATGATGATGCCAATCAGGGGGGAGGCGGGGGTGGCCATGGTTGTGCAGGGGGAAAGAGTCGGTTAACCTGTTCAAATTTAAGGCGTTGGCGCGATCGCACAGCACCAAGCTGGTGTGATCAACCCGATTCAGACTCGATTTAGACCTGATATAGACCCGATTTTTGAGCTTCAGTTTCTGAGCTTCCGCCAAAGCCACCCAATCATGATTGATCGATGACCCATTGGCAAAATCGACGCATCCACCGCGCCCGACTGATCGATCGACCGGGACTCTATGACCTGACCTGCGACGATCGGGGGTTGGTGGCGGAAATTGACCCCCATGATCCCAAAATTTTTGGAGTGGGCGATCGGGCGGACACGCTGCTGAATGCCGATGCGATCGACCTGCATGGCGATTGGCTCTCGCCCGGTGGGGTGGACTTGCAAATTAACGGGGCCTTGGGTTTGGCCTTTCCAGACCTGACCTTGGCCGATTTGCCCCAAGTGGATCGCATTTGCCAATTGCTGTGGCGGCAAGGGGTGCAGGCTTTTTTGCCCACGATTGTGACCACGGCGATCGAGAAAGTTCACCA
This sequence comes from Limnothrix sp. FACHB-406, assembly GCF_014698235.1. Taxonomy (NCBI): domain Bacteria; kingdom Bacillati; phylum Cyanobacteriota; class Cyanophyceae; order Pseudanabaenales; family Pseudanabaenaceae; genus Limnothrix; species Limnothrix sp. FACHB-406. Next base: position 204,087 of record NZ_JACJSP010000006.1, read on the forward strand.
AAGCCTGGCCACGCTGGCGGCCTATCAGGACTACCGAACCCAATACCCAGCGGGCGATCGGGCGGAAATTTGGGGCGCACATCTTGAGGGGCCGTTCCTGAATCCACAAAAGCGCGGGGCCCATCCACAGCAATTCCTGTTGCCCCTGACGGTCAATCAGGTGGCGGCGGTGGTTGGCTCCCACGCGGCCCAGGTGGCCAAGATGACCCTCGCGCCGGAATTGGATCCCACGGGCGAGGCGATCGATTGGCTGCGATCGCGCGGAATTACCGTCAGCCTTGGCCATTCCCAGGCCACGGCAGCGGAAGCCATGGCCGCGTTCGATCGGGGAGCCACCATGGTCACCCATGCTTTTAATGCCATGCCGCCACTGCACCATCGGGAACCGGGGCTTTTGGGTGCGGCCATTGTTCGATCGGGCGTGCGCTGTGGCTTCATTGCCGATGGGGTGCATGTGTGTCCCACCATGTTGCAAGTGCTGTTGCGGGCCAGCGAGGGCCCCAGGGGGCTGTTTATGGTGAGCGATGCCTTGGCTCCCTTGGGGTTGCCCGACGGAATCTATCCTTGGGATGAACGCACCATTGAGGTGAAAAACGGCACAGCTCGCCTGTCCGATGGCACTTTGTCGGGCACAACCCTCAGCCTGCTGGAGGGGGTTTTGAACCTGATTCGTTGGCAACTTTGCACCCCGGAACAGGCGATCGCCCTGGCCACCATTGCGCCGCGTCGGGCCCTGGGTCGGCTGCCCGAGTCGGCGGATCCCTACGGTGGCGAGTCGCCAGCCCAACTGCTGCGTTGGCATCGACAGCCGGACGGCCAATGGACTTGGCGACGGCTACAGGGCCCCTAGGGTGAGGAGAAAAAGGAAAAAGGAAAAAGGAAAAAGGGAGAAGGAAAAAGGAAAATTTGGGCTAGCCGTTCTATTTCTCTGTGTTTTTTCTCTGTGTTTTTTGCCTTTTGCCTTTTGATTTTTACCTTTCTTGAACCATGTCTTTAACGATCGTGCTGGTGGAACCGGCCGGGCCGCTGAATGTGGGTTCCGTCGCGCGGGTGATGAAGAATTTTGGGTTGCGGCGGCTGGTATTGGTGAATCCCCAATGCGATCGATTGGGGCGCGAAGCCCTGCAAATGGCCATCCACGCACGGGATTTGCTGGAGGAAGCAATCGAGGTGGCCAGCTTGCCCGAGGCCCTGGCCGGGTGCGATCGGGTTGGAGCCACGATCGGGCGAGATTGGGATTCTCCTGTGCCGGTGCGGGAACCAGCGGCGGCCTTGCCTTGGTTGCGGGCCGGGCGATCGGCGGCGTTGGTCTTTGGGCGGGAAGATCGGGGCTTGACCAACGACGAGCTGAAATATGCCCAACAACTCATCCGCATTCCCACCAGCGATGACTATCCCTCCATGAACTTGGCCCAAGCGGTGGCGGTTTGTGCCTATGAGTGGGCCCGCCCAACCCCAGAAACCAGCCCTGGCCCCGAGGTTGCTCTTCACCCCCAAGTGGCCCCCGGGCCGATCGCCCTGGCCCCCTTTGAGCAAGTGGAGCATTTCCATCAAGATTTGGCAGATTTGTTGTTGCGATCGGGCTTCTTATATCCCCACACGGCCAGCAGTCGCATGGAAAAATTGCGGCGAATCTTGCAGCGGGCAAATCCTTCCCAAAATGATGTGGCGCTGTTGTGGGGAGCCATTAAGCAACTGAATTGGGCGATCGACCATTTGCCGCGCCCCAACTCTGGCCAGTAAAATGCCAGCCATCCCGATCTTGAGATTGGCTCGGGATGGCCGCCAAATTTTGGGCTGAAACCGAACTTGCCATGCCCCAACCGCCCGATCGCCCTCGCCCTTTGCCCGCCCCTCGGCCCCTGGCTGCTGTGCCCCCGCCGCCCGGTGCGCGTCGTTCCCGTGCTCGGCCTCCCGCTCACCAAAATTGGTTGCAAAGTACGGTCGATCGGCTGACCCGGCCCACCACCCCGGAACCGGGCCAGGCCAACGGGCGATCGCCCCGGCCCCGCCCAACGGCCCCAGACCGGCCGCCCACTCGCCGCAGCAAGGGCGACCCCCTGTGGTTACAGGCTTTGCGCACCTTGATTGTGGGGGCTGGTTTAGGGGCGATCGTGGGCACGGTGTTGATGGCCTTTGACCCGGCCATGCGCCAAACGGCTTCCCCCGCTGGCACACAGATTAACCAAGTGGTGCGCCAAGGCCAAAAGCAACTGGCCAGCCCCGCGTTGCCGCCGCCGGGATCCGCCTTTCGCCAGCCGATCGCCTCATTGAGCGATCAGTTTCAAAAAATTGCCGCTCGCTATCCCAGCCTAATTCTTCATGCGGCTGCCTTGGATTTGGATACGGGAGATTTTGCCGCCTGGAACGATAATCGATCAGTCGCCGCCGCCAGCACGATTAAAGTGCCGATCCTAGTGGCCTTTTTTCAGGATGTGGATGCGGGCAAAATTCGCCTTGATGAAATGCTGACCATGGAGGCGCGGTTTGTGGCTCCCGAGGCGGGCACGATGCAATATCAAAAACCGGGCCAAAAATTCTCCGCGATCGACACCGCCCGCCAAATGATCGTGATCAGCGACAACACCGCCACCAACATGATCATGGCCCGCACGGGCGGCTCCGGCCCCCTGAACCAGCGGTTTCAATCCTGGGGGCTACAGGGCACAAGTATCCGCGACTTGCTGCCGGATATTACCGGCTTGAACCGCACCACCGCTCGGGACTTGGTGCAATTAACGGCATTGATTAACCGGGGCGAATTGGTTTCCATGCGATCGCGCGATCGACTGTTGAGCATCATGCGCGGCACGGCAGCCAACAGTCTGCTACCGAAGGGCGTTGGTAAAGGTGGCGAGGTGGCCCACAAAACCGGCACATTGGCCAAGCTGTTGGCAGACACAGGCTTGGTAGACACCCCCAACGGCCGTCGCTACGGAATTGCCGTATTGGCAGAACGGGCCCCCAACGATCCCAAGGCCGCCGAAGCCATCCGCGACTATTCCCGCGCCGCCTATAACCACTTCAGCAACCAGCCCCCGATCGCCCGCTAATGGCGATCAACTTCAGGAAGCGTCCATTGCTCCTGAGTCCAACGCTAACGGAACGGATAACACGGATAGCAAACCCAATTGCTTGCCATTCCGTCATTTTGTGATTCCGTTATGTTGAAACTCGCGCTTTTCCAGCGATGGGGCCATGCTTTCACCCTGGCTCTCATGGCCACCGCCACCCACCCGATCGCGGCCCAGGCCAACGCAGGCCCAACCAACGCGATTCCCGTCACGACAATCCAAACCAACACGGCTCAAGCCAGTACAGCTCAAACCAGTACAACCCAAACCAATCCAACCCAGACCAGCCCAACCCGCCTCACCTGTGAAACCATGGCGACTTGGGGATCCAACACCACCTTGACCTATCAAGTGGCGGGGCCAGTAGCGGGGCCCGAATCTTCCAGCACAACCCCCCTCACCCTCACGGTGTTGACACAAACCCGCAACGGGCATCTGCAAACCCTGATCCGAAACACCGTGGTTCAGGATTATCGGCAATTGGCTCCCGATGCGGACTTTTCCCGCTTGCCCTTTGATGGTGAGTTTCGTGCGCAGCCCAATAATGGCGATCGGCTCTATGGCACACCCGCCTCGGCCCATGGGCTTTACGTCAGCTTGCGACCCATGGCCGGCCAGCCCAAACAAATCCAGATTGTGCATTACTTCGGAGCTGGCAAATTTGCCCGATCGACCATTGGGACTTGCCAAACCGAAACCCCAGCCACCGACGCAGCAGCCCGCCAACTGATTGCCCAACTCCAAACCCACCTGCAAGCCCAAAACTGGGTCGAGGCCGATCGCCTCACGCGCCGCCTGTTGGCCCCCGAATCTGCCACCATGCCATCGGCCGGCCCCGCCTTAACTGACCCGGCCCTGATTCGCGAAATTGACCAAGCCTGGCTCACGGCCAGCAACGGCCGCTTCGGTCTCAGCGTGCAGTTGCGGCTCTGGCAAGCGGCCACCATTGCCCATCCCACCAACCTGGAAGCGGCCGTGAACAACTTCCGCGATCGCGTTGGTTGGAAAATCGCCGCCCCCCGCACCGAACAGGATTTCATCAGCAGCGATTGGCGCAACGAGTCGGAATTAAACCGCTCCCTGCAAAGTCCCGTGGGTCACTTGCCCTGGGCCGGCGTTTCCGACCAAGTGGTGCAGCGGATTGCCGTTCCGCCGCCAGGAGTCCATTGCGGCAGTTGCAGCATTGATGCGATTCAGCTTCGCCATGATCGGTTTTATACCTACATTCCCCGCCTGATGATGCGTTTGAAGTTCGTCTTGGGCTAATCCTCAGGCCGTCAGTTTCGGTTCAGTTCAGCGATCCAGTCAACGTCCCTTCAGGATCGATCGCGGCTTGGGATCAGTGAGTCCTTGCGACGAAAGCGCATCATCTTAATGACAGCCCTATCGATAGCAAGCCTTGGCCTCAATGGACGTTGACTTTGATCAAAATTTGCTACTTTAGAAATCAAAATTTTAGCTAAAGACATATGTTCATGCATTCAAATTCACGAAATCATCAATCAATTGCTTGATTTTTATCGATATAGATTCCAAACCAAATTTTAGTTTAAATTTTTCTCAGATTTATTTTGAATTATTTCCTCAAGGTCATTGTTTATACAAGTAAATGGTCTAATTTGGTATCAATTGATCACAGCGGTAATACTTCTAACAAATCAATTCAGCCTTGAAATGATGGCAGGGATTGCAAAAATCGATTTTTCTTGATAGTTTCGTCAAAGCAGCAAAATACACTATCAAGCAATCATGAGTCAGCATGGTTTTTTGTCTTCTTAAAGCAATCAGTGTTGAATCTGAATTTCAAGAAGCCAAAAACCGGGGGGAATGCAAACTGATTCACGAGGTTGATCCACTTAGTGTTGCAATTTCCCTCTTTATTGGTTGCGGAGCAAAAGTTCATGATTGCGCGCAAAAATTCACCCCAGTATGTAACTGACTTGGAAGAAATTTATGGTGGCCCCACTCAGTCGCTTCTTGGCAGCGCTGTTTTCTATGAGGTTTTGAAGCCCGAAGATGACCTCAGCTACGTAGCGCTGAAGAAGTACAAGTATTTTGTGGGTAAGCACTGGAGTAAGGCTTATCGGGATGCATGGAAGATGGTCTATGGACGATCAATAGATGCACCGCGAGCAATTATTTCAGAGCTGCGATCGTTAAATGACTTCCAGGCTGAACTCTCTGCTTCTCTGATTTTGGACAACATCGATGATGCAGAGGCAGGTCAACGGGCCCTGGTTGCCGCTTTTGATGACCCAAAGATCATTGAACTGACAATTCACAAGATGGGCGATGGAGAAGCAATTTCAGGATTGGTCATTTCTGGCCGCCACGCCAACGGGGAAGCAACATTCTTGGTTTCTATCGGTGATTAGTCATCATCAATTGGTGCTCAGATTGGGCCCAGCGCTTAGGGCCTAGCCCACGATCAATTCAATGACGATTAGCCCGATCGAACCCTTGAGAGTCGATCGGGTTTTTGGGTCTGAAAACTTGCCTTTCAATGCATGGCAGCGGGGATGCGATCGAGCCAGGCGGTCATCACTTGGGGATTACTGGCGAAATGCAAATGTACATAGCTGCCCAAGACGGAACCGACGCAATAGCCTTCCGTGAGCCGATCGCCCCGAGAGGTTAATAGGTCATAGCATTGGGCGATCGCCCCGGCCGCTTCGGGGTTTGCCACTTCCGAGTAGTGAAACCGATGGCCACGAATGGTTTCTCCTGAGGGCAAAGGGCCGCCAGGAGCGATCGTCGCTTCCACGTAACCCAGCTTGGGGCGGCGGGTCATTTGGATTTGCAGCGGTAATAAACCCAAGAGCGATCGCCCCGTGCCATCGGCCAGAGTCAGGCGATCGCACAGATAGATAAAACCGCCACATTCCCCATAGATTGGTTTGCCGGCCGCGGCCATTTGGCGAATGGCCGTTAAACAATCGGTGTTGTTAGCAAGCTGATCCAGGTATAGCTCCGGGTAGCCACCCCCCAGATAGAGCGCGTCACAATCGGCGGGCGGCCGATCGACCAGGGGCGAAAATTCCACCAACTCCGCCCCTCGATCGCGCAGAAAATCTAAATTGGCTTCGTAATAAAAACAAAAGGCCCGATCGCGTGCGATCCCGATTTTGCGGGGCGGTTGCCGACTGACAGCAATTGGGGCGATCGGCGCGCGTGGTTCGGGCTTCGGGGTTGGTTGCTCCCGTTGCAACCGTTGCCAGAGCTGATCCAAGTCCAGATGGGTTTCCAGCAAGTCCGCCAGCCGATCGATATATCCCTCCCCCAACTGATCCTCATCGGCCATTTTGAGTCCCAAGTGGCGGCGATCGATCAATGCGGCCTCATCCCGGGGCACACCACCCAAAATGGGCATCCGCACGCGATCGCGAGCAGCCCCCGCAATCCGATCCAAATGTGCTCCGCTGCCCACCCGATTGCAAATTGCGCCCAAAAACCGCAAATCCGGATCAAAGGTTTCATAGCCCCAGATCAGGGCCGCCCCGCTACGCGACAGGCCCCGACCATCCAACACCAACACCACAGGCGCATTCAACCACTTGGCCAGCTCGGCCGTGCTGCCCGCCTCTTGGTCGCCATAACCATCAAACAACCCCATGGCTCCTTCAATCACCGCCACATCGGCTCCGGCCACGGCGCGATCGAACAGCGCTTGGTTTGTTGCCTTAGGAAGCATCCAACCATCCAAATTATGGGACGGGCGACCCGTGGCCCGACGGTGATGGCCCGGGTCAATGAAATCGGGCCCCACTTTGAACGGCTGCACCACCCATCCGCGCCGTGTCCAGGCTCGCATCAGGGCGATCGCCATTGAAGTTTTGCCCACTCCGCTGTGGGTTCCCGCCACCACTACCGTTGGAATCATGCTGCGATTGCACTCAAGGAATACGTTAACGGGGCCAGATTGCGCTTAAATTGCCTAGCAGCTTGCTCCCCATGGCCATGACCCTTCCCACAGCGCCCGCCTTACCGAACCCGATCGACCTTTGGCAGTCAACCCTGCAATGGCAGCCCGACACAGCCACCCAAGCCCAATTTCAGCGGCTCTATGAGGCGATCTTGGCGGGTAACCAGCGGATGAATTTAACCCGCATTACGGAGCCATTGGACTTTTGGGAAAAGCATCTTTGGGATTCGCTGCGGGGTCTATTTTCACCGATTTTGCAACCGGTACTGGCCCAGCGGGCCTCGCAAGCCATCACCGTGGCCGATTTGGGAACCGGGGGCGGCTTTCCAGGGCTGCCGGGCGCGATCGCCTTTCCAGAATGGCAATGGTTGCTGATGGATAGCACGCGCAAAAAGATTCAGTTTGTGGCGGAGGCGATCGCGGAATTGGAGTTGGGCAATGTGCAAACCGCGTGCGATCGAGCAGAGCAGTTCGTGCGGCGACCGGGCCCCAAACCAAATTTTCACCTGGTGACCTTGCGGGCCGTGGGTGCAGCGGATCTTTGCGCCAGCTACGCCCTGCCAATGTTGGCCCCGCGAGGTGTTGCGATTTTGTATCGAGGTCGCTGGAGCGCAGAGGAGGAAGCCAGCCTGCAAGAGCCCCTCAGCCATTGGGGCGCAGAAATTTTGGGTGTAGATGCCTTTAAAACCCCAATTACTGAGGGCGATCGCCACTGCATCTATTTGCAAAAAATTGACTAGTTTCCCTCGCCCGATCGCCCGTCAGTTTGTGGAAAAGCAGCAAACGGGCGATCGGGTAACTTGCCCCAAAAACATGAAACCCCGACCACCACTAGAAACAGACATGATCATCATTTAAAAACCACCGCAAAGTCACAACAACCAAGCACTCATTTTTCAGAATTTCAGCATCAATACCTAGGGACTCTTCGGCGTAATAGCCGGAGTTGACAAGGTGTTAATAGGCTTAGGAACGTCCGACAGTTGACCAGGATTAAAGCCCAGTTGAATCAAACTAATCGACATTAACTTTTTGTCAACATAATGAATGAATGATTCTGGTTTTTCCTCAACACCGCGCGTGTTTTGCCGGGTTGCCAAATAACTCAGCAGCTCATTTCTGAGGCTCAAGCAAGATAAATAGATGGCGTGGCTATTTTTGATGTTTTCTTCTTGCTTAAAAGTCAAAGACAAATTACCGTAAAAAAGAACCACCCCCGAAGAAACCACAAAAATATTGATGACAGCGTTATTGACTTCGCCCCAACCTTCTTTACTAATAAAAAATAGACAAATAACAGCGATCGCCCCCAACGTACACATCATCGCCAGCGAAATATAATACTGCTTATAGAAAAAGCCCATAATTGAAGCATTGCGATCAATCAAGACCTCAACATCCTGAAGTTGAAAAATTAATCTTGATTTCACAGAGGGCTTCGGCTTTAGCCATGCTGTTTGTAAAGCAATTTGTTCCTTAGTGAGCTTTTGGGGTGCAGTAATCCATTTTTGCTCCCATTGGCTACTCACGAGCAACAAAACATAATAAGCAATCCCAACCAAGCTCAAAAGCACCAGAACCAAAACAATATGACCCAGGAATGTGGGCTGGCGCTTTTGGCCATTCATGATCGCCCAAGCAAGCCAACTGGGAATTTGGGGGGAAACAGGCTCTTCCATGTCCAAAAACTTTAGCCTCTTTATTGGCTAGGGATCAAGGTAGATGGGTTGTTCCATCGCCTCTTCCCAGGTCAACGGCGGGGCGATCGGGAAGGTCTCCAGCGCTAACCCGGTCTCACTATAGGCCTCGTCACGCGCATTGGCGTAGGCTGCTTGGATTGCGTCCGGGAGCTGAGATTTGAGAGCTGATTGCTCAAGAGCAACGAAGAAGCAACTACAGTACGAATTTGATATATTGATAGCAACATCATCAAAGAATTCACAGTTAGTTATTACTATGGGTCTAAAATCTAGGCGAACTTCTCCCATTTTTTTGAATTTAGAATCTAACAGCTCCCTTGAGCAAAATCATGCTTCTGTGCATCCTCGCAGCCGTCGTAAAATTGCCTTTGGCTGGTATGGCGGTAAGTTTTCCCACTTAGATTGGCTCTTACCTCTTTTACCCCCATGTCATCATTACTGCGAACCCTTTTCCGGATCGGGGGCTGTTTTGCTGAATCGGGAACCATCTCCCGTTGAAACGTACAACGATATTGATGGTGAAGTTGTCAATTTCTTTCGGACGCTACGAAATCATTCAGAGGAATTAATCCGAGCGATCGCCCTTACGCCCTTTTCCCGGGAAGAATATTACCAGGCAATCTATGACGATTTAGATAGTCTAGATGATATTGAGCGTGCCCGCCGGTTTTATATTCGCGCTCGGCAAACCAGAACTGGTTTAGCACAAACAGCCTCCTTAGGACGATGGGCAAATTGTAAAGACACCAGCCGATCGGGGATGTCCGGGGTTGTGTCTCGATGGCTGGGCGGTGTCGAAGCATTGGATGCGATCGCCCTCCGTCTCTTGCGAGTACAGATTGAAAACCGGCCCGCTCTAGATGTCATTCGTCTCTACGATGGCCCCAACACATTCTTTTACTGCGATCCGCCCTATCTGCACGCAACCCGAGGTGACACCAAATCCTACGGTTTTGAAATGACGGAGCAAGAACATCAAGAGTTAGCTCTCGCTCTAAACCAATGTCAGGGAATGGTTGCTGTTTCGGGATACGATCATCCAGTCATGCAAGATCTATTTCCCAAAGCAAAATGGCAAAAGATTCTTGGCCCCCAAAAAACAATTCATTCCACTAAAGATACGCGACAAGAAATTTTGTGGATTAATTATTCATTACCCCAGGGATCTTAGGGTGTGTGATCAAATGAAGTGGTCTTGAAGCTGAAATGACTATTTTCCCAGCCCAACCGTCCTAGACAAGGGGCTTAAGCCCCTTGCCCCCACGATCCCGTAACGCAAGAATCAGGGTTTCGGGTATTTGATGAAAGCCCCTAGTATTATCGATTATTACCTAGATCTTTGACCGGTCAGAAGCTTGATCGACTCCAGAGAAAGTTTTAACTATCAGAGGCTCTCTTTAATGATGGATCGGACTTGATTAATGTCAATTTCCAACACTTCGGCAATCGTTGAAAGGTCAAAATTCATCTGACTCATGCGAAGCACAGATTTACGAATAATTGAATTTTGTCCTTCTTGAAAGCTTGCTTGCTCTGATTCACCCTTGCCACGGTAGATATAGCCATCATTTTTAGCGCAGTAAATATAGCCATCATTTTTGGCATAGTGAATATTGCCATCATTTACACCTATTATGATGCTGTTGATTGTTCCGCTATTTTTGATGTTATACAATCCTCTTCGTAGCAAGGTTGTTTTTAAATTGCGTTTATTAATCACTTCTCCTTCTCCCAAAGCCTGCGAGAGGGTTTTCCAGAGGCGATGACTTACATCACGAACATGACCCTCTGTGCAGTCCTGTTCTTGGGCAATTACTGCATAGCTTTTCTTAACTAGAACACCCGTAATAATGCCAAACTCTAGGTCACTGAGATGCTTACCACGCTCAGAAAATACCAGATTGTCAGCAATTGTGAGTGCTTCTTGTAAGTCATCTTTATGAATTGACATGGAACGAGGTAGCTGTAGTTACTGACCATTGACTATAATCTTGGCATACAAAATCCCACAAAGTCCGACATTAGCCGATTGGATATGAAGTGTCTTCAGGTCTAGAATGCACTGGACTCTTGATTGGTGGGTTATGGGCATGAGAACGATTATCCATAGAAAGTTATCCCGCTTTTTGATGACGGCATGTTTGCCGATAGCGGTAGCTATATTTTTAAATTCCTGTGCAAACTCCTCAATAGCACCAATCATCGAGGAATCTAGTCCCTTCTTATCACACCGTTGGCAGGCATTGGGAGCTACGATCTTTTTGGGCATTATCCAAATAGGATTGCTTCCCAGCTCTTTCACATCCGATAATTCTGCGTCGCTCAGGACGGTTGCGGGAGGATTTCTGACATGGCCGCTAGGTCATTCAAAGATAGGTGAGTGGTATTACTACCTTGCAAAATGGGTATTTGATCTTTGGACTCCGCTATTACAAGGCTACGGTGTCTTGATTGGGTTTTCCGGCAATGCTAGTGCCATCATTTTTAATATTTCCATTTTTGGATTTGCGCTAAACAATGTTGAACTATTTTATGCTGTGGTTCCCGCTTCGATCATAGGCCTCTTGCTAAACATTGTTCTTCTGGGGGCGCTTGCATTCATCTCATCCTCAAACAAAAATGGTGGTGAGTGAACGTTGAGTAGCTGGCTATTGCCCGCCACGATATAACTGCTTCGGTTGGCAAGGTGAGCAATGCTCACTTTACAGGTTTCTTTCAACTAAAAGCTGAAACGTTTGATCGCGCAATTCTAGCCAAGTCATAATCCGCGTCCTTGAAGCTGAGGACTACTTCGGATCGTAGCTGAAAAATTTGCAACAAAAATCCCCCAGCCGGAGCCAGGGGAACATCGTCAGGGTGCATCTACCTGACCATTACTAGCGATCGCCCCGTGCGCCATCCGGAAGGTTCTTGCATTCCCAGCCGGAATAGGGACAATGGCATCGAGATCGATCGCCCCCTTGCCGTCCCATGCCCGCCCCCGCTGACTTGGCCCGCCGCGCTGACCAACTGCGCCAAAAACTCCAGGAAGCCAGCTACGCCTACTACGTGCTGGACAATCCCGTGATGGAAGACGCGGTGTACGATCGCCTCTACCGGGAACTGGAGCAACTGGAAACCCAATATCCCGAGCTGGTTTCGCCCGACAGCCCCACCCAGCGCGTGGGCGATCGCCCGGCGGAGCGGTTCCAGACGGTGCAACACGCGATCGCCCTCTACAGCTTGGAAAATGCCTTTGATTTGGCGGAGTTGCGGGCTTGGGAGGATCGCTGGCAAAAGGTGGCCGGAACCGGGGAGCGATCGCCCGTTCTGGAGGAATTGCCTCTGTTTCAGGCGGCGACCCCGGCTCGCTATGTGTGTGAACTGAAGATCGATGGCTCGGCGATCGCCCTCACCTATGAAGCGGGGCTGCTGGTGCGCGGGGCCACGCGGGGCGATGGGATCGCGGGCGAGGAGATTACCCAAAATATCAAGACGATTCGATCAATCCCGTTGCGGTTGAATGTGGCCAATCCGCCGGCCCGGTTGGAGATTCGTGGGGAGGCGTTTTTGCCTCTCAGCAGTTTTGAGCAAATCAATCGAGATCGGGCGGCGGCGGGCGAGGCCCTGTTTGCCAATCCTCGGAATGCGGCGGCGGGAACCTTACGCCAACTGGATTCGCGAATTGTGGCGGAACGGAAGCTGGACTTTTTTGCCTACACGCTCCAGTGGCCGGAGGAGTTGGACTGGCCCGATCGCCCCCGTAGCCATTGGGAGTCGCTGGAACAGTTGGCGGCTTGGGGCTTTCGGGTGAATCCGAACCGCGATCGCTGTGCTGACCTGGCGGCCGTTTGGGACTATTGCCAACGCTGGGATCAAGCCCGCCACGACTTGCCCTACATGACCGATGGGGCGGTGATTAAGCTCGATGATTTGGCCCTGCAAACGGCGGTGGGCTTTACGAACAAGTTTCCGCGCTGGGCGATCGCTTACAAATACCCGGCGGAGGAAGCACCTTCGCGGTTGCTGTCGGTGACGTTCCAGGTGGGGCGCACGGGGGCGATTACCCCGGTGGCGGAACTGGAGCCGGTGCAGTTGGCGGGAACCACTGTGGCCCGGGCGACGCTGCACAACCGCGATCGACTGCTGGAGTTGGATTTGCACCTGGGCGACACGGTGGTGATTCGCAAGGCGGGGGAAATTATTCCCGAGGTGTTGCGGGTGTTGCCGGAGCTGCGGCCCGACGGCGCGACGCGGGTGCAAATGCCCAGCCATTGCCCGGCCTGTGGCGAGGCGGTGGTGCAGCCGGCCGATGAAGCCGTGACGCGCTGCATTAATACCTCTTGTCCGGCGATCGTCCGGGGCAGCCTGCGCCATTGGGCGAGCCGCGATGCGTTGGATATTGACGGGCTGGGGGAAAAGTTGGTGGAGCAGTTGAGCGAGGCGGGGTTGGTCAAGTCCGTGGCGGATTTGTACGGGCTGACGATCGCGCCGTTGCTGACCCTGGAGCGGATGGGGCAAAAGTCGGCGGAGAAACTGGTGAGCGCGATCGCCCGATCAACCGGTCAGCCCTGGGCGCGGGTGCTGTATGGCTTGGGAATTCGGCATATCGGATCGAGCAATGCCAAGCTGCTGGCGGCCCAGTTTCGATCGGTGGAAGCCCTGGCCGCGGCCACTGAAGAGGAGTTAACGGCGGTGAACGGGATTGGGTTGGAAATTGCCAAGTCGATTCGGGAATGGTTTGGGTCGGCAGCCAATCGATCGCTGGTCGATCGACTGCGATCAGCGGGGTTGTCCTTGGCGGCTGCCGACCCGGATCCGGATCAGGCGATCGCCCCGCCAACCAACGCGGCCATCAGCGGTAAGACCTTTGTGCTGACCGGAACTCTCCCCACCCTGACTCGTCCAGAAGCTAAGGCGCTAATCGAGCGATCGGGTGGCAAGGTCACCGGCTCCGTCAGCAAAAAAACCGATTATGTAGTGGTGGGTGAGGAGGCTGGCTCCAAACTGGACAAGGCGCGATCCCTGGGATTGGTCTGTATTTCAGAAGCTGAGTTGCTAGAATTGCTGGCAATGGCTTAGTCCAACATTTCAAGCTTTAACTGCCCCAGACCACCGCACCAGACCACCGCACCAGACAAGGGGCTTAAGCCCCTTGCCCCCAGCGATTGCTGTGGCCCCTGACTCCCCAAACGTCTTCGTCCGATTCTCTCTCCAGGCTTTGTTTATGAAGGTCGATCAACGTCCCCCCAGCGCTCAGCCCACCCAAGCTCCCCAGCCGATCGCCCCGTCGCGGCAACCGGGGTTATGGCGGCAACTCAGCAATAATTTCGCCCTGATGGCGACCGGGGGACTGGTAGCGATCGTGGCCACGTCGGCGGCGGGGATTGGCAACTGGGGCAAGGGGATTAGCGACTTTGTGGCGGCTCCCTTCAACACACCGCAGCCACCGGCCAAGGCCGATGTACGATCGCTGACGATCGACCAAATTCGCGGGGCCAGCGAACTGACGACCACGGTGTTTTCGATGGAGGCGATCGTCCCGGCCCAGCGCGATCGGGTGTTGGGGCAATTTGTCGTCGGTTCCACCAAGCTGCTCTACATCGCCTATGGGGAAATCAGCGCCGGGATTGACTTCAACAAACTGAAACCGGAAGACGTGCGCCAAGGAGCCGATGGCAAGCTAGAAATTCGGTTGCCGGCCCCGGAAATTCTCGATCGCAAAATCGATGTGGGTCGATCGCGCGTCTATGACTACGATCGGGGCTTTTTGGGTCTCGGCCCCGACTCGGGCCCCGAACTGATGGCCCGGGCCCAAGAAGCAGCGCTCGATCGGGTCACGGAATCCGCCTGCCAACGGGGCTTGCTCAATGAGGCCAACAAACGCGCTGTGATGGTGGTCAGCCAAATGTTGGCCCCGACCCAAGCGGGCTTGCCCAAGGGAGCCAAGCCAGTGACGATCATTCCCCAGGAGCCGGATCCCGCCGCCTGCCCGATCGCCAAACCCATTAACCCACCGGCGATCAACCCACCAGCGACCAATCCCCCGGCCACCGACCCCAACGGGGCCGCCGACCAGCCCGCCGCTCCGGCCCAATCCTAGTAGCACGACAGACTTGTTCTAGGCAATCAATTCGACTGTTCCTGTTCCTTGATTGTTAGGCAGCAAGGGGCTTAAGCCCCTTGTTTCTGTGACTGACTCCGCAACTTTGACCCGCCGAATTAAGCCTGTTGCACTACTAGGGGAGGTCTGATTGGAAGAATAAGAGATCTACAAAATTTGGAGGGATTTTAGCCAGGGGCCAGTTTGGGATTGAAATTGCTCCCAAGAGGTTTTCAGAAGCTGCAAATTTTCTACATCACTCTCAACGGTTTCACCGTTTTTTTGCAGCTTTAGCCCCATTCGTTTGTAGGTTTCAAAGGCTAATTCGGGGCCCGGTGTTTTGCGCCACATGGACTCTAAAAACAACAGAATTGTTTGATCAACCGCAATGCCACTGCCAACCAGCGGCGCGGCCAATAGTTGAATTTTGTTTTCTGTGAGGGCGCGCCGAGCAATGGCCCGGTTGAACCGATGACAGGTTTCGCGGGTCGCTTTGACGGCAGCTTGGGGAACCACGGGCATCGCCCACCCCCCATCCACCGCGATCGCCAAGGAAAGGTGCAAGTCGCGCCAAGCCAGTTTGGGTAATTGTTGAGCCAGCTCAGCCATGGTGTGGGGGCGATCGCTCAAGCCAGCAATGATGGTTTTGAAGGGTTCCGCATCCAGGTGCACCGTTGCCACCGGGCAGGGATATTCCTTGGGGATTTGGGGCGATCGCAGCGTGAGGGCAAAGGTTTGCTGATCCAAGCGATCGCGCTGGGCCAAAGAGGCGAGGGGCACGGTTCCGCGCCCAAAAATATCCCGTCGAAATGATTGGTTGGTATAAACGTCCCGCAAGGTTTCCCGCAGCACGGGATCCTCAATGGTTTGTAGGGTTTGCAACTGGTTAGGCTGCAATCGAAAGTGTTCCATTTGGTCGCCCAAGTGGGCCGAAACCAAAAAGCTGGCCTTGGCTTCATCCAGCAGTTCCACCACTTCTCGATGGAACAGCGGGGTGAAGTGGCGATTGCAATATTCATGCACCAAGTAGTTACGAGACATGGTGGAAATTTGCTGGAGCCGATCGAGCGCGGCTGGCTGAGATTTGAAATAAATCGCCTCCTGTTCAGCAATAGCTTTGGCAAAATTCAGAGCCAGATCAAATCGTTTGGTAATTTGCCCCGATTGGGAGAGCATCTGCGCTTGAATTAGCTCTCGCATTCCCAAAAATGCAGACCAACCGGGCATGGCGTTGTAGCTGAGATAAACTACGCCACCAACTTTTAATTTTTTGCGGATAAAGTTAACGATTTGCTGTCGGTTTTCGGGCGAAATCCAAGAAAAAACGCCATGGAGCGTGATGAAATCAAAGTCCGGCAACTCTGCCCGATCGGCAAAATCCTGGAAAGAGTCATCAAAAAAATGGATGTTTTTGAGGCCAATTTCGCGGGCTAAGGTTTGGGCATGGACAATGTGGCTGGGGTTGAAATCCGTGGCATAAAAATCCCCTTGCGGATTGGCAGCCGCCAGCAAATTGGTGGTGTTGCCCTGTCCACAGCCCAATTCGCAGTAGGTGAAGGCGCGATCGAGCGGGGGAGCCTGAAGCCCCTTGCACAACAACACGTAATTGAGGTGTGTGGGGGCTAATTCCCGATAAAACCCATGGGTGTAGTCCACTTCGGCCACATAGCCCTCTGTCCAACTTTGCATAGTCGCCTACTTCATCTACACAGTAACCAACAGCGATCGGGGGGCTGCTTCCCAACAGTTGGGTTGCGGGGCCCACTTCCTATCCCTGGCCATCCTCAAAGCAGCCCGCAATTCCGGACAATTACACCGGTTACGAACGGTTCGATCGCCCAGTGATCTCAACTAGTGATCTCAACTAGTAATCCCAACCAGCGATCTCAACCAGTGATCTCAGTTAATAATCCACCGGGCAAATCTTCGACCGTCCTGAATTCATCACCGCTAATCACCACGTCATTACCAGGGCGATCGACCTGAAGTTAGCGATCGGGTTCTGGCGGCAACACGGCCACCCGCATAAACCGCAACCCATTGGCCCCCTGGAGCGATTCCACCTCGCCGCTCTCGCGCTTGGAACCAATCATGCCCTCGCGTTCCAAGTAGCGTAAATATTCCTGATATTCGTGGCCCTCATCCTCCGTGGCATAGACCACCGTGAGGCAGCCGGGCTGGGTAATTCGTTCTCCTGTGATCGCATCGCGGGCCTTGTCGATCCGCTTTTTGACAATTTCATAGCGCGTGTCGCGGGTTCCTCGCACATCAAACAGCTTCTCAGTGTTTTCATCATGCAGAATATCCACCGTGGAACCCTGCACCAGCACCAGATGCGTCAAGCGTAATTGGTCACTAAGGGTGCGCTCAATTTCAAAACCCATCCGCGCACAGGCACAGACAGCCCGCAGTTGCTCGTACCGCAGGCTGCGGAGGTGGAAGCTGGTGAAGTCGGGATAGATGGAGCTACCGGCATAGATCATGTGATCAATGCCGTCGGTGGATTCAATGTCGCAGTAGTGGGGGGCGATCGACTGCATTTTGCTTTGGCAGCGATCCCAGGTTTCCCGCATCCGCCGATTAATTTCGCTCACCAAGTGGTCATATTCAGCGCGGGCTTCGTAGACGGCCCCGTGGGGATTGTCGCAAGCTTGGCGATAGGCGGTGACGGCGGCGGCGGTGGCTGGATCCAGCCCTGCCAGATAATCCAAGTCGTCTTCAATGTTTTCCCGCAGGTATTGGGCCCCGCGCACTTCCGCTTCCACGGTCACACCGCCTTCAAGGTTGTGGATATATTCCTGCAAGTCCAAGCGCAGTTGCCGCAACAGGGGCAGGTCTTTGGCCGCACAAGCACAATCGAGAATGGCCAGGGCTTGCCGAAACTGGGACAGCAAATCCGTTTGAATGGCTCGATCGCGCGCAAGGGATGAACCGCGAATGTCGGAGATGCCATAGAGCGGATAAACATTTTCAAAGGCGATCGGCTGGGGTGGCAGGCCCCAACTGCGCCGCTCTGCCTCCTGCAAAAATTTCCATTCCACGGCCGGGTGGATGTTGCTGAAGTGGGACTGGCCGGCCTGGCGCAAGGCCACGGCCAAGGAAGGTTGCAGCAGTTCCGCTCGATTGATGTCCAACAGGTCAAAGTTATCGGGCAGACGACTGGCCACCCCCACTAACCCCATCAACAAGGGGGGACGATCGCCCGCCTTATCCCGCAGCAGCAGGGGAATCAACAGCAGCGATCGGGCCCCGCGATCGCGCAAATCCTGTTCGAGGGGGGTGACGGCCTGGGTGGCCAAATCCCGAACGATCGTCACCCGCTCCAACTGCATGGCCGCCAAGCAGGGCGACTCGCGCAAGTCCCCCAGGTCATAGCCCCGGACGGTGCGCAGCCGTGCCTCATTCCCCAGGGTTAATTGCAGCCGATCGCCATCGGTGCGCAACACAAAGGTGGCATCACCGGAAAAGAGCGATCGCATGGATTGCCCCACCTCCCGAAATTTTTCCGGCTGCAAGATGGAATGGCCATTCAGCAACAGGCGACCCAACCGGCGTAATTGCTCCCGCGCGGTCACATCCCACCCTTCCAACAACAGTTGCCCCTTGAATTGGCACCATTCCAACTGAAACGCGCTTTCAAAGGAGGGCAAGGAAGTGGAGGCTTCCATGAGGGTTTGCACATCGGGGGCGATCGACTCGAACACCAAGGCCCCCGGCCGCATCCACAATTCCAACCAGCGATCGGCCACTTGCACCAACTTCGGCGCATTCAGCAACCGCCGAATTCGGCTGTCCTTGGGGTGGCGATCGAGCAACAGACGGTAGGCCACCTGTCGCCGCAGCCAATCGCGCAAGACTTCGGCCTCTAGTCCTGGCAACAAATCCGCGAGCGATCGGCCAACGGCCACCAAACCACGCACTGACTCTTGACGACCGGCCAGCTTCACCGCCTGACAAAATGCCGCATTGGCCATGTCCACTTCAAAGCTGTCCGGCTGCACCACCGCAAGCAACACTTGGCTATGGGTCACAACATCCACCATCGTTTCGCTGGCAGTCGATAACAGGCGCTCAATGGGGGAATTCTGATCAATGGCGGAGTCGGTGGCGGAATCAATGGCGGCAGCAGCATCGGTCGTGGTGCTGCCTAAGTCCGCAGGGGGTTGCACTTCGATCGGCAGAATGGATTGGCCCGCCTCAAGGATTCTGAGGGTGGTTGCTGAAGGGGTACTGGATTCTGACATTGTTGATTAACCCTAACTCTCCGAAACATCCCCGACAAATAAACGGTTTTGAAAGACTGGGTTAAGGACGGCCAAGACCGAATCAACTGAATAATGGAACCAACGGGACTGATCAACATGCTGGGGCAAGGGGCGCTGCTGTGGAAACCCGGCCCGCGTTCGCCCATTGGCCAAGAACGTTGCCTCAGTCACCGAATTGACTGATCTCGGTTATTGAATCGCCGATCGCGGGTGGCTAATCGTGAGTCGCCCATCTCAAGTCGCCCATCTCAATCACCAATCGCCGATCGTCAACTCATCCATGAACCGTGATTTAACCCATGCGATGCACCAACCCTGATTGCGCAAGCCCGCTGCTGATCATCCATCAGCAATCAGCCCAACAGACTTGCTTCGGCCCAAGAAAAGATTCCTGACGATTTGATCCTAGCTTTCAGGGTTCTGGACTGGGGAGTCTTTTCTTGAGTTTTGATGAGTTTTGCGATCGCCCCTAGGTTGTTAAGGGTGCTGGATCAACGGCCGAAGACTCGGCCAGAGCCGGCCGTTGCTCGATCGGGATGGTGATCACAAATGTGGCTCCCTGGCCCGGCTCCGTCACACATTCCAGCGATCCCTTGTGGCGATCGGCCACCACCTGATAGGAAATGGACAGCCCCATCCCCGTTCCCTTGCCTACGGGCTTTGTTGTGAAAAATGCATCAAAAATCTTGGATTGGGCCGCCGTGGCAATTCCCGGGCCGTTGTCGGTAATTCGGATTTGGAGCTGATTGGGGTCAAGCAGGGCCGTGGCGATCGTAATTTGTGGATCCAATGTGCCAGACTCTTCCAACGCATCGATCGCATTCACCAACAGGTTCATAAACACCTGATTGAGCTGACCCGCATAGCATTCCACCGCAGGCATGGCCGGATCGTATTCGCGGTGGATGAGGATGGCCGGCTGGGTGTCGCTGCCCTTCAAGCGATGGTTCAAAATCGTTAGGGTGCTGTCAATGCCTTCGTGGATGTCCACCCGCTTCAGATCCGATTCATCCAACCGGGAAAAAATCCGCAACGATTGCACGATGCCGCAAATGCGCTCGGAACCAATTTCCATGGATTTCAGAAGTTGCGGCAAGTCGTCCTCCAGAAATTCCAGGTCGATCGCCTCGGCATAGGCCGTCAAGGTGGGGGAGAGTTCCGGTTGCTCCTGGTGCAATAACTCTAAAAAACCCAACAGGCCATGGATGTAGTCCTTTGCATGGCCCAAATTGCCGTAAATGAAGTTGATCGGGTTGTTGATTTCGTGGGCCACGCCGGCCACCAACTGCCCCAGGCTGGACATTTTTTCGGACTGGACAACCTGCACCTGTGCCTTTTGCACCTGTTCCAAAGCTTTGGACAGTTCGGCGGTGCGCTCCAGCACCCGTTGCTCCAGTTGTTCCGCCAGGCTTTGCAGTTTGGCTTCGGCCAGTTGTCGATCGAGAATTTCTTCTCGCAGCAGGCGGTTGGTTTCACGAGTTTGGGCGATCGCCACTCGCAGCCGCATGGGTTGGCGCACCAGCAGGAAGGTCAACACCGTGCCCAGGGCGATCGCCACCACTTCGCCCACCCGCAACCAGAGCATGGAAGTGGACACCACTGTCCAACCTTGGGCGGGCACGGCGGCCAGTTGCCAGCGCCCCGTGAGCAACGGAATTTCTAGAATCACCGGGTCGCGATCGAACACGGTGGCCGACCCAAACAACAACCGCCCCACCCCATTGGCCCCATGCTCATAGATGGCGTATTCCGTGCTGTTGTCGTTGTTGAGCAAGTCCGCATCCGCCAGCAGGGCCAGCTCATCAAAAATCACAACCACCATGCCCAACAGGGGCGATCGACTGGAGCAGCGCCCATCGCAAACGGGGATGTAGCCCAAATAGCGTGCCCGGTTGGTGTAGGGCTGAGGTAATCGGGAAATGAGACCACTGGGAATGAGGCGTTTAAACCGCTGTTGTTGTTGGCGGTAGTCATCCAAAACGGCTTGGGTTTCCGTGTTTGGCGGATAGGTCAGAATTTGCAGTTTTTGGGGATCATTCAGGGCCGGCGGCTGACCGGGCTGGGCCGATCGCACCAACAAGACCGCAATCACGCCCTGTTGCTGCTGCATGAGCGATCGAACAAAGGCGCTGAATTGGCCTTGAGACAGAGGCCCCGCGTTCAGCTCGTAGGGAACAATGCCTTGGGCCGTTTGAATGCGAGCGTTCAGGGCCGATTCCAGCCGGGCCCGCTTGGCGCTCAAGCGAGACAGGAGGTTGGAGCGGGCTTCTCCAACAAATCGATCGCGGGCGATATCATCCACCACCCAAGCTGCAACGGAGGACAACAGGGTGAAGGCAGCAGCGGCCAATGCGGGCACGATCGTCGATCGATTCATCAACAAAACTTCTGGGTCTGAAACCCCGCCCTTTGAGGGCGGCTTTGTACTACAACTGAACACATACCGAGGGACATCCGGGAATTTAAGCCTGTGGAGCAAACATAAGACCGAGAAACCTTTGGGGTGGAGGCAGTTGCTAAGAAGCAGGAATCTAAGTCGCGAGGCTTAGAGAATCCCCGTTCCTTTAGGGCAGGGAGTATGTCAATCAGAATTGCAGACTCTTAGGGGATGTCTCAAAAGGGCTACTCAACAGCTACTCAACAACTGGTCAAGATCCGGGGGCCAAGAATGCCTCCACTGCCGATCGCATCACGGCCACCGGGGCCGGCTGACCCAACCAGCGGGACAGGGCGACCGCCCCTTGTTGCACCAACATTTCCAACCCATCAATCGTCTGCAAGCCTCGATCGCCCGCCATTTGCAAAAAGCGCGTGGGACGAGGCGTGTAAATCAAATCGTAGGCAATACTGCTGGGGGGCAACAGGGCCAATTGGGCGATCGAAAGGGGCGAGTCGGCCGCCAAGGGATGCATTCCCACGGGAGTTGAGTTCACCAGCAAATCGGCGGCCGGCAGCACCCGATCGAGGTCTGACCACGCCAGCGTTTCTAGGGCGATCGCCAGGGGGTTTGGGGGCCCAAAGTGCTGTTGCAGGGCCGCCAGTTTTTGGGGGTCGCGCCCGGCCACCACCACCCGATCGCACCCCAACAGCTTGGCTCCGGCAATCACGGCCCGGGCCGCGCCCCCCGTGCCCAGCACCAGGGCCGTGGCCCCCTGCCAATGGGCGCGTAACGCCTTGAGCGGGGCCACAAAGCCGTCCACATCGGTGTTGGTTCCAGCCCAGCCCCGATCGGTTCGCCACAGGGTGTTGACGGCCCCGACCGATCGAGCCACATCGGAAATCTCTGCCAACAGGGGCATCACCGCCTGCTTATGGGGAATGGTGACGCTCAGACCCAACACCTCCACGGCCGCAAAGCCATCCATCGCCTTAGTCAAGTCTGCGGGCTTGACCGGAAAAGCCACATAAACCGCATCGGCCCCCAAACTGGCGATCGCCTGGTTATGCATCACTGGCGAGAGGGAATGGCCAATGGGATCCCCAATTACGCCGAGCAATCGCGTTTTACCGGTAATGGGCGATCGATTCATATTTGAAGACACGTTTTCAAAATCTCCTGTCTCAAGGACTAATGGACTAATGAACTAATGAATTGATGAACTAGATGGACTACTAGATCGACGAACTAGATGGGCTACTAGATCGACGAACTAATGGATTATGGATTGATGAACTGAACCATTGATGAACTGAGAAGTTTGCTTGCAGGCTTAAATCCTTGCGGGCTTAAATTTTTGCAGGCTTAAACACTTGCAAGCTTCAAGACTTCAAGGCTTCAAAGCTGCGCACCCAAGATTTACCAACGATCGAACTGCAAAATCCAATAGTTGAGCGCCCGCAGACGGCTGACCACCTCGACCGCCAAGGTTTGCACCATCGCCGACGGATCGAACCATTGATTATCAACCGCCATCGATCGAAAGCAACTATAGGTTGGCAAAGTTTCCACCGTGATATCCCGAGCCTGGGTGAGCCGGAATCCCGTTTCTTGGGCCAGGTTTCGATAGGAATTGAGGGTGTAGCTCAAGTCAAACCCACCATAAAACCCGGTACTATCCAAAGGAGATTTGAGATTAGGCAACAGCGCTAACAAATCACTGGGCAAAAAGTCTGAAATAGCCAATTGACCACCCGGCTTCAGAACACGGCGCACCTCTTGGAAAAATCGCTGTCGATCGGGAAAGTGAAAAATACATTCCACCGCCAACACCACATCAAAAGACGCATCCGGAAAAGGCAGCTCGATCGCGTTAGCCTCCACCCATTCAATGGTGTTGTTATTTTGCGGAGTCACCCACTGTTTCGCCCGATCGAGCTGGCGCGGGTCAATGTTCACCCCCGTCAGTTGCAGGTTTGAAAATTGTTGATTCAGGCTGGCGATCGTGCCGCCAAACCCGCAGCCCACATCCAGCACCTTGGCCCCATTTTGAATCCGCGTTGTGCCGTACACCTCACGGGTGAGCTGCTCGGCCGCTTCATCAAAGGCGGCGGGACTGATTTGGGCCCGATCGGGATCGGCCCAATAGCCCCAATGGACGTGGCGGCGGAAGGCCGTTTGCACAGCGGGCGATCGATCCAGCAAGCCCAACAAAGCATCGAAGTAGGGCAGATTAACCGTTGAGGTAGCCATAGATTTTCAGCGACTGACCGCGAGGTGATTACAGCGAGGGTGACAGCAATGGCAAAACTCAACATTGAAACTCAACGTTGGAGCCACAAGCGATTGAAGGCAATTGAAAGCAATTGTATGTGTCCATTCAACCTAACCCACCGGTTGATTAACGCTCTGAATTCCGGCCGACAACCTCTCCCGGGCGATCGGTTCGCGGGCCCAGTCAATCCCCTACACTAAGAGCCGAACTGTGCAGGCTTGGTGTCGAGTCTATGGACAAAGGAACGCTGGTTGAATTGCGACTCGATGACGAGCGGGTGTTGGCCACAATCGATCGCCCAGAAGGCAAAAAACTCTTCATCGCGATCGGCGAGCAGGGCAAAAACCACAAGATCCGTCCCCAGGATGTGACCTACACCGTTGGGGGTGGGTTTCAGCCCGCCGACATTGCTGCCTTTCGAGCCGCCACAGCGCCTTACTTTGACCCCGACAGTTTGGAAGTGGCTTGGGAACTGCTGTGCGAGGAAGACAACCGCGCCGTGGATGCCAAGGAACTGAGCCTCATTCTTTTTTCGGAAGCTTCGCCGGTCACTTGTTACGCTGCTCACCGGATGCTGAGCGAGGATAAGCTATTTTTTAAGCAGAAGGGCGATCGCTACGAACCTCGACCCGCTAGCCAAGTCTCAGAAATGCGCCGCCAACAGGAGCTGACCCGGCAGCGAGAACAGGAACAGCAGGCCTTTTGCGAGTGGGTTCAATCGGCCATCAGCAGCCCGGGCGATCGCCCCGAAATTCCCGACGATTCCCCATTTCGTCAGCGCCTTGAATTACTGGAACGGTATGCCGTCCAAGGCGATGAAATGACCAATCGATCGGCTGCGTTAGACTTACTCGCAAAGCTCGATCGCCCGACCACCGAACGCGGTGCATTTGATCTGCTTGTGGCCCTGGGCCTGTGGAGTCCCCACGAAAATTTGCACTTGCGGCGATCGCAACTGCCCACCCGTTTTTCTGCCAAGGTGCTTGATGTGGCCCGTGCGTACCTCGAATCCCCACCCCCCGATCTGGATCGCGATCGGCTCGACCTCGTTCACCTCAAAACCTACACGATCGACGACGAAAGCACCCGTGAAATTGACGACGGCCTCAGCCTGGAATTCCTCAGCGATGGCACCGAGCGCATTTGGGTACACATTGCCGATCCCACCCGCTGGCTAGAACCCGGAAACGAGCTAGACCTCGAAGCCCGCCGCCGCGCCACCACCGTCTATTTGCCCACGGGCCCCGTGCCCATGTTTCCGCACGAGCTGGCCACCGGCCCCATGAGCCTCGTGCAAGGCCGGCAATGCTGTGCCCTCAGCTTCGGCATCGTCCTTAACGAAAATGGCTCCGTCGCGGACTACCAAATTCGCGCCAGTCACGTCAAACCCACCTACCGCCTCACCTACGACGATGTGGACGAAATGCTCGATTTGGGCATCACCGACGAACCACAACTCACAGCCCTGGCCAAGTGGGCCAAGCGCCGCGAAAGCTGGCGGGCCAGCCAAGGGGCAATCCGCATTGAAATGCCCGAAACCTCGATCGCCGTCAAGGATGACGAAATTGAAATCCGTGTCCTGGGCGATTCCACCGCACGGGGGCTGGTGGCAGAAATGATGATTCTGGCGGGGGAAGTGGCCGCCCGCTACGGCCAAGAACATAGCCTGCCGATGCCCTTCCGCAGCCAACCCCAACCGGAACTTCCCCCCGCAGAAGAATTGATGCTGTTGCCAGCGGGCCCCGTGCGCGCCTGTGCCATCCGCCGCTGTATGCCCCGCAGCGAAATGAGCACCACGCCCGCCCGCCACTCCAGCCTCGCCCTGGATACCTACACCCAAATCACATCACCCATTCGCCGCTACACCGATCTCTTGGGTCACTTTCAAATTAAGGCGCACCTGCGAGGCGAAACCCTGCCCTTTTCGATTAACGAAATGCAGGAGTTGGTGCAAGGGGTGAGTTCCACAGCCTATGAAGCGACTTTGGTGGAGCGCCAAACCACACGCTACTGGATTTTGGAATATTTACGACGCAACCGCGGCCCTTGGCAAACACTGATGTTGCGGTGGTTGCGCGAGGATGATGGGCTGGCGGCGGTGCTGCTGGAGGATTTGGGGGTGGAGCTGGCAACGCGGTTCCATCGCGATCTGTCGCCGGGCGATCGCCTCTGGTTGGAGGTGAGCCACGCGGATCCCCGCCAAGATTCCATTCAGTTTCGGGAAACGGCGGTGGATGGAGCACTGGCCGAATCGGTTTTGTAGCTCGGGGGCTGAGCTGAGCAAGACGAGTGATCAAAACAGGTCTGGCAAGAGGAAACTGGTCAAACCAGGCGCGCAAGAAAATGGCGCACAAGAAAATGGCGCGAGAAAAATCAAAAAATTCCTCATCCAGTTGCGTGCAAATGGCTCACCATCCCCTATAATTCTGAAGGTCAAATTTCGCGCCGGTCAAATCACTGGCTCGATCGCGGAATCTGCCTCGGGATGTAGCGCAGCTTGGTAGCGCACCTCGTTCGGGTCGAGGGGGCCGCTGGTTCGAATCCAGTCATCCCGATTGTATTTCCCAATTCACTGCTATCCAGGGTTCGCAACGCTGGATTCTCCTTCATTCTGCCTCCATAGAAACTACTGGTGCTTTCGGCGGCCCAACTGCCGATCGCCCTAGTTTTTCCATGGCTCGAACTAGCGGCTCGAACTGATGGTTTAAATTTTGGTGAGGGGGCCTCTAGCGTTGGCTCTCCTTGGCCTTGGGTTACCCCTGCCCGATCGCCCAATCCCCCGAGTTGGCAAGGTGGGTTCTGCCTGGCGATCGCCCCAGTGAACTCCCCAAACGGGCAGCCCCCTGGCCCGTGGAGCCACCCACCATCACCCAGCAATTGAGTTAAATTATCCCTGTATTACTGACCCCGAGGATCACCCTGGCAACAAACCAGAGGAAATGCTCCAGGACGGCTCCTAGCCATCTTTCATCATCAACCACTCGTCCCGTTCTGCACCAGAACTGGCCATGGCCTGCATGATCAGCCCGTTGTCCTACTGATCCCAATCATTCGATCTCCCTATTTTGATTTCTTATATTGGTGACAGTAAAAAATTATTAAAAATCATTCCCGATCGCGCCCCCAGCAACCCTCAAGATCGCCATTAATCGGCAAAACCCACTAGGATAGAGCCACTTCAAGCTCAAGATAGCAAAGCCCCTTTTTGTTTAACCCCATTCTGCGAAAATCGTGCGATATTACTTAGAAATTACTGCGCTCACAAACTCATCAGAGAGCACTGAAGTCCTATGCAAAATCCTTGATACTGCTCGTTATCAAACGCAATACCACGAAACTTTAGAATCATTTTTGGCTGCCATTCAGCAAAACCAGCAGGAAATTGATTGTCTCATTATTCAAGAGGATCCACTGCTTGAGCAAACCATTGAGCAGCTCTCTACCGCTAACATCATTCTTCCGGCAGTTATTTGGTGTTCCCGATCGCAGAATTTACCCAAAAAACCCTGGATTTATCATGCGGCTGAAGTAATCGCCTCAGAGCAAGACCTCGAAATCTTCCGCCGATCCATCGATCGCGCCATCAACAATTTCCTATACCTAACGCCAATCAGCTCCAACCTTGGTCAGACAAACGTTGCCCCCGCATCTGCCGTCCCTAGTAATGCAGTGAACCTGCTTGAGCAACAGAAACGACTGACAGACAAACTCAAAGAGCGCTTAGGATATTTAGGTGTGTATTACAAGCGCGAACCCAAACTTTTTCTCAGAAACCTGCCCGCCGAAGACAGGCACGCTCTCCTACAGGAATTGAGAAGCGAATATCGCGAAATTGTCTTGGCCTATTTTGCAGAGGATGGAACCGTCAATATGCGGGTCGATCGCTTTGTAGAGCAGGCTTTCTTTGCGGATATGTCAGAAGTGTTGAATGACAGATTCAGGTTATAAAAAAGGGGTAAGAAGATGTAATTCTTACCCCAAACAATCAAAAAGTAGTACACCAATGTTACGCTCATT